>CANDKL010000044.1 GCA_947385255.1 uncultured Roseburia sp.
GCTTCGGAGCGTCCTTTTCCAGTTCCTTGTATACTGCGAATACGCTGGAAGGCGGTGTGTCTTTTGAACCTAAACCATAACGTCCTCCGGTTAATACGACATCATTTAAGCCGGCCTCACGTAAAGTTGCCGCTACGTCTAAGAATAACGGATCGCCAAGGGATCCCGGCTCCTTTGTCCGGTCAAGGACAGCAACCTTCTTCGCGGTCTTCGGAAGAGCCTTTAAGAATGCATCCGAAACCCATGGACGATACAGGCGAACCTTGATAAGGCCGACCTTCTCACCCTGAGCCGTTAAATAATCAATCACTTCCTCTGCAACGTCGTTGATGGAACCCATCGCTACGATTACGCGGTCAGCGTCTTTAGCGCCGTAGTAATTGAACAGGCCGTAGTTTGTACCAAGCTTTTCATTTACTTTATTCATGTACTTCTCAACGATTGCCGGAAGCGCGTCGTAAACCGGGTTGCAGGCCTCGCGGTGCTGGAAGAATACGTCGCCGTTCTCATGAGAACCGCGCATCGCCGGATGCTCCGGATTGAGCGCATGATCACGGAATGCCTTTACTGCATCCATGTTGCACATTTCTTTGAGGTCTGCGTAATCCCACTCTTCGATCTTTTGGATCTCATGGGAGGTACGGAATCCGTCAAAGAAGTTGATAAACGGAACCTTGCCCTCAATGGTTGCCAGATGTGCAACCGGGCTTAAATCCATGACTTCCTGTGTGTTTGTCTCACACAACATAGCAAAACCAGTCTGGCGACAGGCATATACGTCGCTGTGGTCGCCGAAGATATTCAAAGACTGGGTTGCAACGGTACGTGCGGATACGTCAAATACGCACGGGAGCTGCTCGCCTGCAATCTTGTACATATTCGGGATCATCAGCAATAACCCCTGGGATGCTGTAAAGGTAGTCGTCAAAGCGCCTGCTGCAAGGGAGCCGTGAACCGCGCCCGCAGCACCTGCTTCCGATTCCATTTCTACTACTTTCACCTGGTTCCCGAAAATATTCTCCTGCCCTGCCGCGGACCACTGATCCACGGTATCAGCCATTGGGCTGGAAGGCGTAATCGGGTAAATGGCAGCAACATCCGTAAAGGCGTACGCAACATGTGCGGCAGCCGTGTTACCATCCATTGACTTTTTTGCTCTAGACATTTGATTTCCTCCTTAAAAGATTTTTACAGATATTTTTTGACAGGCTTTTACAACCGTCTTTACATAAATAATATAGAAATTTTGCCAAAAAATCAATAGCTTCGACAAATTTTTTGTGAAAAACGGTAACAATTTTAAGCAAAATGCCGCGTCAAAAGCTCCGAATTTTCCAAAAAATCCATTACATCCGTAAACCCAAGTCTCTCCAGCAGCTCTTTCACAAACGGATTCTCCAGAGGCGTCTTATAAACCGCCTCTTCCCCATACCGGTTTACATTTTCCCTCCCCTCTTCTTTTGGGACCATCACTCTGGGCCCGCCCACGCAGCCCCCGCTGCACGCCATGCCTTCAAAAAAGTTCCCGTCCGTTTCCCCGTTCTGGATTTTCTCAATCAGTTCCTTACACGCCAAAACTCCGTCCGCCTGTTTTGCCCTGACTTTTACTTTTTTGCCGGGGTTTAACTGTTCCACTGTGGCGCGGACCGCTTCGCTGACGCCGGACGTCCTTGCATAAATGCGCCCTGCCTTGGAAGAATGCTCCCGCTCGTCCGGCGTAAGCTCCTCCGGCTTTATATTCATCGCCTCAAAAAATGATTCCACTTCCTGAAAGGTCAGCACAAAGTCCACTGCGTCTGCAACGTCCGGCTCCCTTGCTTCTTTCTTTTTAGCCATGCACGGCCCGATAAATACCGTAACGGCGTCAGGGTGCAGCTGCTTTACCACCCGTCCGGCGGCAACCATCGGGGATACCGCGCCGGGCACATGGCCGACGAGATCCTGGTAAATATCGCGGATCATGGCAATCCAGACCGGGCAGCAGCAGCTGGTCAGCTGGAAATCTCCCTGTCCCTGTACATGCCGGTCAAATTCAAGCGCTTCTTTTAGCGTGAGGATATCCGCAAATGTGGCAACCTCTACCATGCCGGTAAACCCGATTTTTTTAAACGCGCTGCGTAAGCGCCCTGCGCCTGCGTCCGCCCCGTACTGCCCGACAAATGCCGGGGCGATTAACGCGTATACCTCCCGGCTGCGGTCGCACAGCGCTTCCATGACCGGATAGATCTCCCTGTTCTCGATCAGATGGCCCATTTTGCAAACGTCCACACAGACCCCACAGCCTGTACATTTCTGCGGGTCGATGTAGATCCGTCCGTCTATCTTTTTGATCGCGTCAAACACGCAGCCCTTCTGACAGGCTCCATCCTCTTCACAGGAATCGCAGCTTCCGGCCGCAATCACCGGCGCATACTCCTTTGGGTGCAGCAGGCAGTCCATCGGGTAATTATCGTATTCTTCCGAAAGCTTCCTGCCGTTTTTCTGCTCCTGTTCCATAATTTCCTGATACAGCTCTTCAAATGTTTTCATTCTGTCCCTACCTTCCTATACATCATATGTAAAAGTATGGACAACATTCCGGCTTTTTAAACAAAACAGCTGCCGTATCTGCAATACCCAGTCATAATTAAGAGGTCTTGCGTTTTTGTCAGACTCCCCGCCAAGGATTTCACACCGCCATTTTTATTTTACCTTATAGCTTACCTTTTTCCCGGCTCCGGCATCCGCCATGCGCTTTTTCAGCTGTCTGCGCTGTGTCGAAGTCATCTTCTTTGGCAGGGTCACTTTACCGGATGCTTTCATGCCTTTAAATGCATTCTTGCCGATTTTGGGCGCTTTTTTGCATTGAAAGGTAATATTTTTCAGTGCGCTGCACCCTTTAAACGCATTTGCACCGATGGCTGTTACATGTTTCCCAATCGTAATACCGGTAAGCTTTTTATTCTTCTGAAATGCATTCTTTTTGATTTCCGTTACCGAGAGGGTTAATCCGTCCTTTTTCACCGTCGCCGGAATGGCAAGCTTCGCCTTGCTCTTGCCGACCGCCTTTACCACGGCAACCGTTTTCTTCTTTGCATCAAATTTCGTCACCTGATAGCGGAAGCCTCCGGCATCAAAGGTGGCGCCCACCGACAGAGCCGTAACGGCCGGCTGCGGCTGCGGTACCGGTGTCTGGTTCTCTCCGCCGTTTGTGGGCGGCTTAGGTGTCTGCTGCAGGCCGGCCTCTGCCTTTGCCAGGGCGTCAATCGCTGCCTGGATGGCAGCCGGTTCGGCATCCTGATCCGAAAGCGTCTCCTGCGCCGACGTAAGCGCCCTTCGGAACGCGGCAGCGCTTTCTGCCGTAAATCCGGTTACATCCTTCTGTGCGGCTGCATTTACGGCCGCTTCCAGCTGCGGGCGGTTTGCAGCGCTAAATCTGGCGGTAAAAAGCTTCCCTGCCTGCATGTCCGGAACCGTCCATTCCGAATCAGCCGTGCACAGGGCGCCATCCTCTCCATACCATCCCAGGAACGCATATCCTGCCGCAGCCTGTGCCGTTAAAACAGCCTGATCCATTTCTCCGACACGGATAAAGCCATTGGATGTCTTTTTCTCTGAGGTGCTCGCAGAAAGGCTGCCGCCCGTCTTAGGCTCTGCCTGATAGCGTACCCAATAAGGTCCGCCCTCTATGGATTCTGACCGAATCAGCTTCGCATCCGCAAAATCAACATGATCGCTCCAGTTATGTTCCAGCATATCTGCTACAAGCTTTAGCTCCTTTATGCCGGTAATATTCACCGACAGCAGCTTCATCGGCGTATCCGCATACATGGTATCGGTTGCCTCCAGCAATACGCCGTCTCCATAGATCTCAAATCTCGCATCCGGCTCCTCCCGTTTGGTCACATCCTGATCAATTCCCACAAAGGTGGAAAATTTCGTAAAGCCCATGTCTGCTATGTGATAAACCAATGTACAGCTTGCATGGCTTCCAATTCCTTTATGAAACGTCTGAACCGTTCCTGCCGTTGTCAGAAGCCGAAGCGGATTGCCCTCTGTGCTTAAATCCTTTACCGCAAC
Source organism: uncultured Roseburia sp. (assembly GCA_947385255.1). Lineage (GTDB taxonomy): Bacteria > Bacillota > Clostridia > Lachnospirales > Lachnospiraceae > Roseburia_B. Next base: position 4,060 of record CANDKL010000044.1, read on the forward strand.
GTCGCCGTACCCGCTGGAGGACTGCTCCTCATCATAGGGCAGATCGGACAGATAAACCGGCTTTGTTAAGGCATTTTCAATTTCAAAGGTATACACCCTGTCCTTTTTCCCGTTTGGAGAGGTTACGCGCACATGCAGTACATGCTTGTCTCTGTATACCGAAAAATCCGCCTGCAGACTACCTGTTCCAACGCCGATGCTCTCTCCGTCCAGAACGGCTTCGATTTCTGCGTTTTCCCGCTCTGCACGAAGCTTAAGGGAAACATTTTCTGTTTCTGCCGTGGCAGCATGCGAAAGCCCGTCGCCGTTGAATGCCTGATTCAGCGAAAGGCCGTCCCCGGGCTCTGCGGATGCAAGGTAAGCATTCTCATCTTCCTTCACCCCTGCCGTAACAGTAATTGTGACTTCATTTGAGTAATACCCTTCATCCTTTCCAGCGGGTACATAAGCGCGGACGGTTGCCGTACCCGGCGCAATGCCGGTCGCCGTACCGTCTGCATTTACCGTAAGAATGCTCTCGTCGCTGCTTACGTACCGGATATTTTTCAGCGCCGGGAGCACATGGGCGCTGCCGTTTATTACAACGTCTTCGCCTGCGCCTGTATGCACCTCTCCTGCATCCATATTAGCTGTCGCTGCATTCAGCTTTAAGCCCCCGTCATAATAATTCCCGTCTAACGTTACGTTTTTGCATCCGTTAAAGGAATACAGATTTGCAGAGAATACTTTTCCTGTGCCCTCTGCTGACAGCTTTATACTGCTGCCCTCACGTAAGCTTTCACCGGAAGCGTTTAACGTCAGCTTAATGTCCGGCTGATAACGGTAAATTTCATTCCCGGTAAAGCTCAAATCCTTTGTACTTTTGGCATTCAATACCTGTCCGTTCTGCATATAGAAGCAGTTGTTCCGGATCGTAATATGTTCATGCACCGTCTGTTCGGTAGAAACCGTCGGGTTCGTCGGCTCGATAAAGATCGCGGCCGCTCCTGCCGCCGGACGGTGAAAGATATTCCCCTCAATTGTGACGTCCTTAGCCGGGCCGGACTCATACCATCCCTGTGCGTCATTGGAAATATAAATCGACGCCATTCCCATACCGTCAAAATAATTGTCTCTGATTTCAACCTTTTTTCTGGTCGTAACCAGAATTCCCCTGGTCGGAACCTGTTTGAATACATTATTCCGGATGACTACGCTCGGCGTATATGTAATATTCTCTACCACATAATTATTTGCGGTAATTGCAGACGGCATCGCTTTATCCAATGTGATAATGATATCCGTCAGGCTGTTTGTCCCACTTGCAGACGCGCCTGCGTCGCCCGTCGGCCCTTCGACAGCCGTAACCGTTGCCACAGAATCCGCTACCGGGATCATATTTCCCTTCGTCATAAATTCCACTTCGTCTCCGACAAAGAAGTTCGGGAAGCCCGCCGTTTCATTGTGCATGTAACGTACCTTAAACTGATTGTCTGAAATCCGCTCTACGACCTGGTTAAACGTTCCGTGAATATTAATCGGATCGTCGTGCGGATTGGCAAACGTACTGTTTTCAATCCGGATTTCTCCCTTACAGCCGGACATCTGTACAAAATCCGCAAAGCCGGCCGTCGTCCTGCCGCTGCCCTCCGGCACGTCAAATACAACGCCGTCGAGCGTAATATCCGAGGAATGCTGCCCGACAATGCCGAAGCCATACAGGAAATGCGCATTGATATCTTTTAGTGTAACGCCCTCGCTTTGCCAGAAAAACATCGCCGAATGATCTCGGGTCGTATACCGCATCTGATAGCTTAAGCCTTCCTTCACCGAGCCCGGCACGGCGCTGCCGTACACAAACCGGAGCCTGTGATCCCCCAAATCCTCTATCCCGGACAGGCCGTTAAACAGAGGCGTTTGGGCGCGTACCGTAAGTCCTGTTTCGGCGTCGTATATCTGGTTTGCCACATTGGCCAGCGCGTTCTGCGCCGTCCAGTAGGTACTGCCGTCATAAGGGCTTACGTCACTCTTCCAGGTAACCGACGTCCCGTTGATTTCATAATTGTAGCATTCCGGCACAAGGACGGTCGCCGAACGCCCGTCCGGATCGACTGACTCAACCGTAATGTCAATGACAGACGGAACCTTAAAATCAAACGACAGGTTCTGGAATGTAATATTCCTACAGCGGATTGCGGCAAACGTCATCATCGCCCCGTGGAACATAAGCAGCGATCCGTTCCCGTCTACCGTAACATCCTCCATATCCTCAAACAAAAGCCCGATATTCTTCATTTTATAGTTCGGATCCGCACCTACCGTATTGGAAATATAAAGCTCTCTTTTATAAGCCTTGTCCGGATAAAACTGATACTCTCCTTCCGGAAAGCGAATCACCACCGGTCCGTCCGTACTCTTTGCCGCTTCAATAACGTCCTGAATTGCTTCTGCATTGTCTTCATTCTCCGGATAGACGCCGTAATCCGATACGTCAAGGATCACTGCGTCCTCCGGCAGTTCTGCTGCTGCAGCCGGCATGGACGGCAAAATAACGGTACACAGCATACACAGCGCCAATAGTATAGATAGCATTTTTTTCATACCTGTTCTCCTTTTTTCGTATTCTTTTTCCACACTTTCCGTCCCATTGCAAAGCCTGCCCTCCCTCCTCTCCCATTTAAGAATCATTCTTTGTACATGATATACAAAAAACAGAAAGCAGATAGAACCATTATATGCTATTTATCCTATAAATTCAATTAGCTGCTGTAATTCTCCAAAAATCCAAACAAGGATTTTTCATCCTTCACACAATATCCGTCCCTGATTTTTTTCTGCAGATCCTCCTCCAGCTCCGAATACCGAATTGCCGTATACTCATAAACCGTCTCCCGATCCGCCAGATAAACCGTCAGATAATCCCCTTCCTCCAAAATTACAAATTTGTATGAAATTATCCCGCCCGTCTCAACCGAGGGTTCCTCCGTTTCCGGCTCCTTCACCTCCGCTAAAAGCTGTTCGGTCGGCACCGGCTCCTGCGGCTCCTTTGTATTTTTCAAATACAGGATCTGATAGCATCCGATGCCGAATAAAACTGTAAGAATACAAAAAATACGAATACCATTGACTTTGTTCATACGCATATTATCACCCGTCATAGTATTCGTATTTTTCTGTAATTTAAACGCTCTGTTTCATTTAATTCCTGGAGGCTTCAAAATCGGCTTCTGAAGCATATACGCCGATTTTGTCCTCAGCGTCGTTTAATATGATACAGATGCAGGTCTTTCCCGGATTTAACTCCAGCTCGTTTCCGTCTGCGTCATAATATCTCCCGATGCCGTCCTCTACTTCCTTCACCCAGGTAATATCCATTGCCTTTCCATTGGTGACATATTTCCCGGTTCCGCCGTAAGAGGCCGTCTTGACGTCCAGATACTTTCCGTCCGGCTCCGTTTTGTAATCGCACACCTGGAAAATAATATTCTTAAAAGCAAGCTGCTCGCCGCTTCCACCGTCTACATGCGCTCCCTTATACTGATACCGCTCGTACAGGCCTGTCTCCTCGTTATAAACAAACCAGGGCTTATTCACCAGGTAGCCGGGCTCTGCAACAACAGCCGCCTCGCCGTTTGTAAGGACACGGTCTTCTGCCGCAAACCGGAACTTGTTCTCATAGGAGGACGCATGCTCGGTCCGATATTCCCGTTTCTCAATTCCCGCGACAATGCTCTCGCCGTTAATATACGCATTGTGCGGCGACCTCCTGGACGAATCGCGGTAGAAGGTCACATTTTCCAGATCGCCGTCCAGACCGTTCAAATCGTCGCAGCTTTTTAACATCTCGGTTGCATAAATAGCCTGTCCATAGTGTACGTAAATCGCTTCAAATTCATTGGACAGATACGCGTAATAGTGCCGGCAGCTTCTGACGGACATAATCGTAGGAAGATTCGCGTAATCCTGGTAAATTCCCATCAGACGGGTCAGTCCGCCCTCTGCCGGAGCCTCTACAAGCACGTCGGCATGGGAGGTTCCGTACTGCGGCATGGCGTCCGTCGTATTGCCGATCATACAGGAAACCGGCCTTTGTGCGGCAAGCGCTTCGTCCATCGGCTCTCCGGTTAAGGGATTTCTGCTCCCGGTGATCACCGGCTCTGTTTCCGTTTCGGCCGGCAGCTCCTCCGTTTCAATCGGCTGTATTTCACCGACAAATTCAGTCTGTGGTTCTTCTTCTACAATCGGCTCCTCTTCTTTTCCGCACCCGGAAAACAGAACGCAAACAGCCGCTGCGAAAAGAATTGCTTTTTTCATGTGTTTCATCTTCACCCTCCTGTCATCTTACTATGCCCATCGCATTTAAGATACTTTCTTGTTTTTTTTCCATTACTGCCGCATCTTCCGGTACGATATGGTCGTAGCCGAGCAAATGCAGCATGCTGTGTACGATTAAAAATGCAAATTCCCGTCTCGGCGTATGTCCGTAGGCCTTGGCCTGCTCCAGCACTTGCGGGACAGAAATTAAAATGTCGCCTAACACCGCTTCTCCGGTATCCGGATTAAAATTGTCTGCCGGTCCTTCCTCCAGGCCGGAAAAATCTCCTGCCGCCGGAAGGGAAAGCATCGGAAACGACAGCACGTCCGTAGGCGCGTCAATCTGCCGGAAGCTGCGGTTCGCCTCCTGAATGGACGCATTATCCGTCAGGGTAATATCTACCTCAGCCTCATAAGGAAACTGTTCCTGCTCTAAGGTAAAGGAAATCACCTGCTCTGCCAATGCGCGGTATGCAAAATCAAACGGCGCCTCTGTCTCTTCTTCCATTCGTATTGTCATGCACAATCTCCTCATGTACTAATAATTCCCGGACCTTTAAAAATTGATTCATGCTTAGTCCCGAATTGTCGTAAATCCCGGACGCAGACAGCTCATTTAACATCTGATAAATGACCATCTCCGGATTCCAGGAATCGGACGTCTCCTGTGACTTAAGCTGCTCTGCCTTGCGGATATAGGCGTCTACCATATGTACAATGGCAGATTCCCTTGTGGACGGCAGCTTTTCCTCGCTGCCGTATTCCGAAAGGATTTCGGTCACTGCCGCCGGAAAGCAGCCTTCCTTCGCCAGGCGGACGCCATTTTCCACAAACGGCTCCCCCTCTAAAATCCCAAGGCGGTAATAAAACCCGCCTGCCGCAGCAGCCAGTTCATTGGCGCCGATCAAAGACGCACACCTTCTGGAAATGGTAGCGGCCTTCACGGCACGGATGTATTCTGCCATGGAATAGTTTTTCATATCTACGACAAACGGATAATTTTCATCAATGATCTTCTCGTAGGTACTTTCATCCTCCTGATCCGACTTATCGTAAATGCGCTCTGCAAATACGGTATATGCGAACACCGTCGCCGCGCCAAACAGGACATTCAGCCCGAAAATCCGCAGGCTGCTCCTTTCATACGCCAGATAGTGGAACAAAAGCGGAATGCACACCGAGACGCCAAAAAGCACCAGACAGCCCCAGAACCGCAGCTTCTTATCGCGCATGGTCTTTGCCAGCTGCGCACCGATTACAATCAGGACGCAGTAAGCCGCCAGCGCATAAAAATCCCCTCCCTGCGCAATACCCAAAAGCACGCACAAAAAACCGCTCAGCGTAATGGCCGCCTCCACCGTCGATACCATGGAAAGGAACAGCGCCATCGCCGCGGCCGGACAGGCAAAGGAAGGCAGAAAACAGCAGCCTGCCGCTACGGCACAGAAAATTCCGTACCAGTCCGCAATTCGGCCGTAATTACAGCTTTGCCCGCTCCCGAAGCTCCCGGCCATCCGACAGCTCTCCAGCATATAGAGTACAACCGCAAGAAAAATAATGTCCGTCATCAGAACAATCAACAGACTGTCCACCCGAAGGCCCTTCACGTACGCAAAAAGAATGGACAATAATACAGTCAGTACGGCAATCACGCCGAAATGCTGCAATCGTTTTCCCGGCATTTTCTCATCCATTACCTTTTACCTGCCTGTCTTCTTTTCTTTTTTTCCTGCAGGCTTTCATAGTCCTCGTATGCCTTTACGATTTTCTGGACTAACGGATGACGTACGACGTCACTGCTTGTCAGCCGGCAGATTCCAATCTCCCCCACCTTAGAAAGCACCTTTAACGCAACGTCTAAGCCGGATTTTGTGCCGGGAGCCAAATCCTTCTGCGTTGCATCGCCGGTGATGACAACCTTGGAGCCGAAGCCGATTCGGGTCAGAAACATCTTCATCTGCGCCGGCGTCGTATTCTGCGCCTCGTCTAAAATGATAAAGGCATTGTCAAGCGTACGCCCGCGCATATAAGCAAGCGGCGCCACCTCAATCAGGCCCTTTTCCGTATTGCGCGCAAAGCTTTCCGCTCCCATAATCTGATACAGCGCATCGTATAACGGCCGTAAATACGGATCGATTTTGCTCTGCAGATCCCCTGGCAGAAAGCCCAGCTTTTCGCCTGCCTCAATCGCCGGACGGGTTAAAATAATCCGTCCCACATCTTCATTTTTAAACGCCGTAACGGCCATCGCAATGGCAAGGTACGTCTTCCCCGTCCCGGCAGGGCCGCATCCAAACACAATCATTTTGTCGCGGATGGCGTCTACATAGTCCTTTTGTCCGATTGTCTTCGGCTTCACCGGCTTTCCCTGGATCGTATGGCAGATACAGTCCCTGTCAATTTCTACAATGGCGTCTGCCTTTTCCTCCATCGCAAGGGAAATCGCATAATTGACGTTCTGCTCCGTAATGGTATTCCCCCTTCTGGAAAGCTCTAAGAGCTGCTCAAAAACAGCAGATGCGTTTTTGATGCCGCTGCCGCTGCCCAGAAGCTTGATGGAATCATTGCGGAGCACGACCGTCACACGAAATGCCTTTTCAATTTTCTTCATATAAGTATCAAACTGCCCGAATACATTTGCCATATGCTCCGGCGGGATGTTTACATTCAATTCAGTCAGACTCATCTTCCGTCAGCCTTTCATCCGTAGATATTTCCTCCGGTGCGGCAGGCTCGTACCTGCCGATCCGTTCCACTGCAGTCACTGCGCCGTGCACCCTGCACTGGCTGCCTGCAAACTCTATCATAACATTTTTATCTATGATTTGAATACCCTTTTCTTCCAGTTTTTTTAAAAACTGTGAAAAATTCTCTGCTGCCCGCTCCTTTGCCTGCTCCTTCGTGAGCGTCACCCGCTCATATCCGCACGCGTAATAGGTGGTTTTTTCCAGAATTACAGGAATATAATAATCCTTTGCAATGGCTAACTGCCTGCTTTCCGTATAGGAGATATAAGAATCGTCCTGTCCAAATGCAGACGGCAGCCTGATCTGATAGGAAAAAAGGCTAAGCCCATAGACGCTTTTCCCTTCCCCGACCCGCACCTTATGATTGTACTGCATCGGAAAGCTATCCTCGTAGGTATAGGAGGTCTGTCCGTAAATGTCCGCATCCGACGCCACAAATACGTAGTTTACAATTTCATTGCTGTCATTGTAAATATCAAGCCGGCTGCTGACTAAAATATCTCCCTCCTTCACCTCGCTGCCCGCTTTGACAAGCGGCGTTCCCTTCCGGGTAATAATCGAGGTGATTACGGCGTTTTTATCCGATACGATATGGTACGCCCCCTCAGGCGGCCTGCCGCTCTCCTCCGTGTCTGATTTGGTAATCAGGTTTTCCTGCAGATCAATCGTCATTTTCGTGCCGCTTAAGCGGACCGACGCCCAGATGACATCCTCGTACCGGCTTCGAAGCGCCTCCTCTAACGCGGTGCAGTCAATCCGGCTTTTTCTGCTGCCGAAGGAGGATTCATTTTCCTCCAAAAAGGCCAGAATATCCTCGTCCGTAATCAGCGAATTGCCGTTGATGTCAATCAGCCAGACAAACGTTGTAAGGTAAACCAAAAGCCCGATGCAGCCTGCGATTCCCGCAAAATACACCTTGCGCTTGCGGTAACGGAACAAAAAAAACGGGAATCCAATCCGCTTTAAAATCGTAACCCTTGTCTTTGTTTTTTTCAGCAGAGGTTTTAACCTCCGGTAGCCTGCGATGCTGATATGAAATTCGTAGCAGCCGTCCTGATTTTTCAAATCCCAGATCAGAATGTTGTGATTGCTGCATAAATTCAGAAAACGCTCCGGGGAATAGCCGCTTAAGCGCACCAGTAAAAAACCGCGAAAAAATTTAATCAGCGAAAGGAACAAAGCTGCCTCCTAGGTTTCATACGTGACAGAGTCAATCAGTCCTGTGATTTTCATTTCCTCGTTGGTATAATAGCTGATGTGCAGATTCTTGCCGCGCACAGCCAGCCTGCAGGTCTTCGCCTGTAGGCTGATGTGGTTTGCGGTATATTCCAAAATCCCCCGGTAATTTTCCACTAAAATTTCCTGCCGCCCGGTAATCGAAACCAGAACGGCGCCATACATCAGATCCTTTGGGAGTTCAAGCGACTCCACAAAGCCCTCTTTCCATTTTCCCAAATTTAATTTTCCCATAGTTATCTATATGTAGGGCCGGAAGAGATTATTCATGGGCTTTTCCCAAAAAAACGCTTCCGTAAGCTACAGGCCTATCCTCTGCGGTGCGCCTGATTTGGCCACGCCGTCGATCACTGCCTTTATCATGGGAACCGGATCCGGTTTTTTCACGCCAAACCGATATGCGTTTAAGACCTGCCGGACCGCGGCATCGCCCTTTTTGGGATCATTCGCATAAACAATAGCTGCCGGCTCTCCTTTTTTGACAAAATCTCCCTTTTTTTTGAGAAGATAAATGCCGACTGCCGGATCGATTGCATCCTCCTTTGTCCTGCGGCCTCCGCCAAGCATCATACAGGCCGTCCCGATCTCCTTTGCCTCAATTCCCTGCACATACCCGTCCTGTGGGGCGCATACCTCGGTCCTGATTGCTGCCCGCTCAAACCTGTCTGTATCAAAGACATAGGAGGCGTCTCCGCCCTGCGCCGCCACAAGCTCCGCCAGCTTCTGCTTCGCCGCGCCTAAGGCAATGCACTCTTCCATTTTCTGCCGCGCGTCGGCTTCGTTTTCCGCCGCCCCGGCCAGCGTCAGTATTTTGCTGCCCAGTGCATACACGACCTCCATAAAATCCGCCGGCCCCTTACCGGACAATGCGTCAATGGCTTCGATGACCTCCAGTGAATTTCCTACCGCATTTCCAAGCGGCTGATCCATATCCGTAATGACTGCAGCCGTCTTCCTTCCGGCTCCGGTTCCAATGCGCACCATTTCCTCCGCCAGCGCCTCCGCCTCCTTTCGCTCCTTCATAAACGCACCGGATCCCGTCTTTACGTCCAGCACAATCAAATCGCTGCCGGACGCCAGCTTTTTACTCATAATACTGCTGGCGATCAAAGATTTCTGGTCTACCGTCGCCGTCACGTCGCGCAGGGCATACAGCTTTTTGTCCGCCGGAGCCAGATTGGCCGTCTGCCCGGCAATCGCGATTTTTATCGTATTGACATTTCGGATAAACTCTTCCCTGCCAAGCGACGTCGTAAAGCCCGGAAAGCACTCCAGCTTATCTATTGTTCCGCCCGTATGCCCAAGCCCGCGGCCCGACATCTTTGCCATCGGAATCCCAAGCGCCGCTATGATCGGGGCAAGCGCAAGCGACGTCTTGTCCCCCACGCCCCCGGTACTGTGCTTGTCCGCCTTGATCCCCTCTATCCCGGACAAATCCAGGCAGTCGCCGCTGTCGCGCATTTCAAGGGTAAGCGCTAACGTTTCCTTCTCATTCAGTCCCCGAAAGCAGATGGCCATCGTCATAGCCGACATCTGGTAATCGGGAATTTCACCGTTTGTATAAGAAGCGATCATCCAGCGGATTTCCTCTGCGGAAAGCTCGTTTCCTGTTTTTTTCTTTTCGATCAGATCATACATTCGCATAGGCATTAATCCTGTTCTACAATCTCTTTGTAAAATTCATAGTAATCCGTTCGTTTTTCTTTGGTGAACAAAATAGCGCTTCGGGGATGCCGGTTTAAAATTCCGGTCATTAAATACTGTAAATCGTATCCCCAGACCGCGCCCTCCCCACGCAGCTTTCCCATGTGCTGATCCACAAATTTCAAAACCGGCGCTATCCGGTACTTGGGATTGCGCAGAAATCCCAGCAAAAGCTCCATGGCGCAGTTCCCGGCGCCGCGCCCCATGCCGGAATACGTTCCGTCCAGCCAGTCTACGCCGTCTCCGACCGCTTCGATGGTATTGGCAAATGCAAGCTGCTGGTTGTTGTGGGCATGGATGCCGACCTTTTTATTGTATTTTGCCGCAAAATTCATATAA
>CANDKL010000045.1 GCA_947385255.1 uncultured Roseburia sp.
GATATGAGGCTGTGACTGGAGTTCAGACGTGTGCTCTTCCGATCTTTTCCATTTGACGCTTCCGTCCATTCCGTACTTTACAAGGATGGAGGACCATTCCTTTTTTTCGCCCCTCCAGTCTCCGTCCGAAGTGTCCTGGGAACAGCCGGCTGCTACAAAGCCATCCTCCGCCAGTGCGGCCGCGTCAAATCGATCGTAATTGCTTCCTCCGAAATTTTTCCTCCACAGAACCGTCCCGTCCGCGTCATACCTCACAACAATCGCATCATCCCGTCCTTTGGCCGTGACGCCCGCCCAGTCGTCTGTTTCAAAGCCCTCTTCGCTGCAAGAACCGACTGCCACAAAACCGCCTTCCACCGGTACGCCTGCTGCCAAACAATCCGATCCGTTTCCGCCGGTCGGCTTATCCCAAACCATATTTCCGTCAAAATCATATTTTACCATATGATTTCCATCTGTATTTCCAAACGCAACATACCCGTCTTTCACTGCAGTAACTGCTTTGAAGTAACTGGTTCCGCTTACGGAGCCAACCTCTAAATGCTGCTTCCAGACAATTTCTCCTTTCAGATTGAATTTTACAATTACCGCGGACGAATTGTCGTACACTTTCTCGCCCGCCCAGTCGCCTGTCCCAATGCTTTTTCTATCGGAATTTCCGACTGCCACAAAGCCGTCCTCTACCGCCGCCACGGCGCGGAAGGTATCCTCTCCTACCCCGCCGAAACGCGCCTTCCATTCCATCTTGCCGTCCGTGTCGTATTTTACCAGAATGGCATCGGCGCCGCCCCAGCCTTCCGTACCGGACCAGTCGCCCGTTCCAAAGCTTTCCCTTTCGGAACGGCCAGCCGCCACGTAGCCGTCCTGTGCCTGCGCCATTCCGTTAAATCGATCCCAACCGCTTCCGCCGAACGCCGAACGCGCAGTGAATATCGGATGCGTGGCCTCACTGCCCGTTTCCGCCTTCGCCTGCGCCGGTACCGATACCAGCGCGGCAAACAAAATACAAATCATTACTGCCGTTGCTGTCAGTCTGTTTTTCATAGTCGTTCCCTCCTATATTCGCCATTTTATCTTACTCTAGCACGGGTAGCTACATTGTCAATAGATTTATGAAAACTTTTCCAAAAACAGGGAAATACATCGGCGTTCCCAGAGCGTATGCGGCCCCTATAAAAATACGATGTTAATAGATAAGCATCGCATTCCGGATACGAATAGAAAGTTACTTTCTTGATTATTCCCCGCCCATATGCTACAATCGTCTTATCTTATATCCGATTACGCAGGATAAAAACGACGCCAGAATCCATTATCCCATCCGCCTGCCAAAACCACAGCTGCAACAGAAAGGACACCCATGAAACACCTCAGATTCCCGGCCTGCGCCCTGCTCCTTTTACTTTTTGCCGCCTCCGGCTGCACACACCCCGCATCGGATCCGGCAGGGCAGGCAGAGCCTTACACCACCTTAACCATGTACTCCAACGTCACATTCTGGAACCTCCCGGAATGGAGCCTGTCCAAAGGTTCCGTCACCGCCGGGATTACCGAACAGACCGGCATCGTCCTAGACGCCTCCATCCCCCGCAGGCCGCCGAACGCAAGCTAAGCCTGCTGCTGTTAAAGGACGAGCTGCCGGATCTCCTTGTCCTAAGCGAATCCAACGTCATCCGGCAGTTAATTGACGCCGGCGCCGTCTGGGAATTGGACGAGCTGTTAGAAACCTACTGCCCCGATTCCCACCTCCTGACCAAGTTCCCGGAGGATATGAAGCAGGAACAGATCCGCCAGTACGGCGGCTTTTACGCCTATCCTTCCAACATCAACTCCGACGACGCCAGAAAGCTTTGGCCGGAACGGACAGACTATTACGGCAATTTGGTGCGCTACCGCCAAAACCATGGCATCCTGTGGAACCGCGCCCTTTTAAAGCAGGCAGGATTGTCCGAAGACGATCTGAAAACCGAATCACAGGCGCTTGCCGCCTTTAAAAAAATAAAATCCATGCGCCTGACCGTAAACGGCGAAGAGGTCGTCCCTTTGCTATTCGAAGGCAACAAATATCAGGAATCCTCGCTGGACTACCTGTACAATTCCTTTGGCGTAGAATATATTGACGAAAACGGAAATTATAAAAGTCGGTGGCTGCAGCCGGAATGCCGGGATGTGCTGCGGTTTGTCAATACCGCCGTAAAAAATCGGTATTTATCGACGGAGCATCTGTCGTTCGACAGTACGCAAATACTTAGCCTGATGGCAAGCGGTCGCGTCTTCTGCTATATGGGAAACATCGCCAACACCGGCGTAACAGGGATTACCTGACGACAGGCCCCCTTCTTTCGGATTCCGGCCGCAGGCCCGTGCTTGGCATGGAGCTCACCACGCCGACCGGATGGCTTCGGACCTTTGTTTCCAAAAGCTGTAAGCATCCTGAAGCGGCCGCGCGCTTTAGCGACTATATGACAAGCGACGAAGGCTTAATGGATATCTATTTCGGGGAAGAAGGAGTTGATTTTTATTATGGCAGCGACGGCCTGGTACGGCGCACTGAATTAGGGCAAAAGAAGGCGGCAGATCACACGGAATATCTGGCGGAATTTTGGAATTTTTACAACAGCGCCTGGGAACACAGCCTGATCCCGGTACCGGAGGAAGGCAGCGACAACGCGCTGTGGGCGCAGATAGAATGCGCCTTTGCCAGGGATCCAAATACGGTAATTTATAATTCCTCCCTGCTGAACATGCCGGACAGCCTGTTTCCTGCCGGAAGCGAATTGGGGCAGGCCAACGACGCCGTTTGGGAATTCCGCAAAGAACAGCTTGCAAAGGTCATTTCCGCCCCTTCCGACGAAGCGTTTGAAGCGGAATACAGCCGCTTCCTCTCGGGCCAAAAGGAGCTGGGCTTAGAACAGATTGAAGAAAAAATGGATGAACGGATGCATCAAAATTTTAAGGAATACGGGGAAGAAATTACCCGGGTGAACGGCCTATGAAGCTTATTAAAATCTACCGCGAGCATTTTATCTGCCGCCTGGCCCTTTTCGTCTTTTTTATCCTGCTGTTTTTACTGGGGCTGTGCCTGTTTATCAGCCGCTCTACCACACGCTCCATACGGCAAAATACGCTGGATATGAATGAAAAGCTTTTGGCGCAGGCGCAAAACGGCATCCTCGAATATCTGGATACGCTTTCTAACATCACAACCGTATTCAGCTATTCGCCGACCACCTTAAGCTACCTTGCAGGCGACTCCTACAGCCGCCTGCCGGACAGCGACGATCTGTCCGAGGTGTTTTCCAACATCCTGCTTTTGGACGGGAATATTTTAAACGTCACCCTTTACAATACGCAGCTGCAGAGGATTACGGCCATGGGAAAGGATATCCCTTTGCCCATACACAGCCACACAATGCCGGAGACGCCCGAAATTCTCCCGCATCCCCTTTATGACGGCGCAGGGCATCTGTACTATGAATATTTACTCCCGGTCTACGACCTGGACGCCCCGCAGTTTAAAAAGGAGCTGGGCTTATGCGTGTTCCTCTTAGAACCGGATGGCCTGGCGGATACCCTGCCCGGCTCAAAAGCCACGGAGCATACCAACGTCCTTCTTTTGGATTCCTCGGACAACATTCTCTCCCGTGAAGGCCCGGTTCATTTTGGGAGCAGCCTGCCGCCGGAACGGCAGAAAAGTGACCCTGAGCACTATTATTGCAGCCTGCTGCTTTCGGTAAACGGCTGGAGGCTTGTCAGCCTCCTCCCGGAAGACGAGCTGAATGACTCTGGCGCGCTGCTGGCCTATATGCCCTATCTGGCGTGCCTGCTTTCGCTGGTTTCGTTTGGCATATTGGTTTTTTACTATTATTATTCCATCAACTGCCCCATCTGGCAGACGGTCCGCTTTATCCGTTCCGTCAACGCCAACCCCAAAAACCGCCTGTACTTAAACCGCGTGGATGAGGTCGGAATTATTGCAAACAGCCTGAACCAGATGTTAGACGACGCAGAGGCCATGCAGGCAGAGCTGCACCGTTCGGAAACGCAGATTTATGAGGCAAAGCTTGCCCAAAAGCAAATGGAAATCTTAGCGTACCGCAACCAGATTAACCCGCACTTCCTTTACAATACGTTTGAATGCATCCGCGGCATGGCATTGAACTGCGACGCGGACGACATTGCGGAAATTACGCTTGCGCTTTCCAATGTGTTCCGCTTTGCCGTAAAAGGCAGCGATGTTGTAAGCGTTGCCGATGAAGTCGCCTATATGTTGGAATACGCCAAAATTATCGAATACCGTTTTATGGGAAAAATAAGCATTGATGTTGCAGCCGAGCCGTCTGTCCGTAACAAAAAAGTATTCCGGATGCTCCTACAGCCTTTGGTGGAAAACGCCGTTTTTCACGGATTGGAGCAGAAAATCGGCGAAGGCCTGGTAGACGTGGAAATTTCCGCGCCTAAGCCCGGCTTCCTGCGCTTTACCGTAGAAGACGACGGCTGCGGCATGTCGCCGGAACAAAAAAACGCCATCTTAGACGCGTTAGACAGCCGGGAAAATACCTCTCGGGTGGGCTTATTTAACATTTACCGGCGGTTAAAGCTGTTTTACAGCGACCGCTTTACCTTCCGGCTCGACAGCACACCGGGGAAAGGGACGCGCGTTACGATCCAGATCCCGGGCGACCCCGGTACAGCGTTGCGGAAATAGCAGGTACAGAATTCACCTTTCTATGCGCAACGCTGTACGAATACAGCATTTATCCCGAAAGGAGGAGACAATGATTCGCATCTATCTGGCGGATGACGAAACATGGGTCATCATAGGATTAAAAAAACTCATCGAAAAATCCGGCATGCCCTTTACCGTTATCGGGGAAGCCGACAACGGCATTACGGCATGGGAAGACATAAAACGCCTCAAGCCGGATATCCTTTTGGCGGATATCCGTATGCCGGGCATGTCAGGACTTGAGCTATTAAATGCCCTTGCCTCAGACGAAGCGGTTTCCACCCGCGCCGTCTTAATTTCCGGCTACGCGGAATTTGAATATGCGCAAAAAGCCCTGCGCCTGGGCGCATACGATTACCTGTTAAAGCCGGTAAAGCCGCAGGATTTATATAATGTTTTAAAAAAGCTCTCCGACGAGATTTTACAAGAGGAGCGGCAGCAGACGCCCCCGGTACCCGACGGGCCGCCGGTAAGCCCGACCGTTATGCAGAAAATTTTAAATGAAATGCAGACCGGGTTTACGAGGGATCTCTCCCTGACGTCCCTTTCGGAGCGGTATGGCATCAGCTCCGGGCATTTAAGCCTGCTCATCAAACAGGAGCTTGGGCTTTCCTTTACCGAATACATGACCTCAAGGCGCATCCAAAAGGCAAAGGAGCTGTTAGCGGACGAATCCCGTTCCATAGAAGAGGTGGCGAACGCCGCCGGATACCACGATTATTTTTATTTTACAAAAATTTTCAAAAAGATCACCGGGATTTCGCCGAGCAAATACCGAAAAGAGCTTCGGACAAATAAAATTTCGTCTACTGTGACGAACACCAAAAACAATGTTCCGCCGCCCTGAGAGGCGGCGGATTCCTGATCGGTCATCTGCCGGCAGCAATGAAAAGCTTCTCTTTCTTTTCCATAAAATAACAGATCCCCTCGCACTGCCCGGATCCAAACATCCTTCCCGCAATCTCCGTCATCCTTGCATCCATCCGATGATACACCCTCCTTTGTATCCATGGCAGCCCCTCAATATACTCCTGCTGCCGCACTGTAAGCAGCTCCAGCAGCTCTTGGTACCGGCCTGGCTCCTCTCTGGACCAAGCTCCAAAATCACAGGCTGCATAGGCAGTCCTGCTGCCGTTTTCCAGACATTTTCCGGCTAAAAGCGTTCTGAAATCCGTACCCTCTCCCGCTTTATATACTGTTTTTTCCCATTCAATTTCTTTGCTCACATTTCCCGAAGCCCTCACACGCCGAAAGCTCGTTTTCCCAAATTTCCCACGTTCCTCGACATAAACAGCCTTCCCCTGGTTCGTACCCGTCCCCGGCTCGTCCAAAAGCAGGACTCCCTGTTCCACCAAACGATCCCACACGGCCTGCCGTACCCGTTCCACCGGCAGGGCACAATCCAGCTCCTGTAAAATCTGCTTTACGGTATATCCTTTATCCGTCAGATGCCGTATGGCACCGCCGCCTGCCAGATCAAAAGCCAAATCGGACAACGCCTGATTAAAATATTCATGTTCCGCCATATCCGCCCTCCCTATTCAGAAGCTGATTCTTATGTACCAGATAATAGGCCGCCCCTGCCGCATCGGCCAGAACCCATCCAATCGGAATGGACCACCAGATGCCTGTCACGCCGAAGACGGGCAGCGCTGAAAGCAGATAAGAAAGCCCTACGCGGGTTCCTAAGGAAATGACGGTCAGTACGACGGACATGCCCGGCCTGCCGAGTGCGCGGTACAATCCGTACAGCAAAAACAGACAGCCGATTCCGCAATAGAATACGCCTTCTATCCGCAGATAACGGACGCCCTCCCATATGATTTCCGTCTCTGCGGCATCTACAAAAAGCTCCATCAGCGGACGGGCACATACAAATACCAGAACGGAAATAACTGCGCAAAAAAGAATTGCCAAAAGCACGGCTCCCTTCAGCCCCCTGCGGATACGCGCTTCATTCTTTGCGCCGTAATTCTGGGCAATAAACGTAGAAAATGCGTTGCCAAAGTCCTGTACGGGCATATAGGCAAACGCATCTATTTTGACGGCAGCCGCAAATGCTGCCATGACCGCGGTGCCGAAGCTGTTGACTAAGCCCTGTACCATTAAAATCCCAAGGTTCATGACGGACTGCTGAATACAGGTTAACACCGAAAAACCGGCAATTTCCCGGATACACCGAACGCGTATCCGGGTGCATCCCCGCAGGGGATGAAGCTCCTTACAGAAAAACAGCGCATAGCATGCGATGCCCGCTCCGGATACATACTGGGAAAGAACGGTTGCACCGGCTGCTCCTGCCACGCTCCATCTAAACCCCAGAATAAACCACAAATCCAGCACAATGTTTAATACGGCCGATACGGCAAGGAATAAAAGCGGTACCAGTGAATTACCGATTGCCCGCAGAAAGGAAGCAAAAAAATTATAGAAAAACGTAGCGGCAATTCCGCCGAAAATCACAGCCAGATAGCTGCGCATCGGACCCCAGACATCCGTCGGCACACGCAGGAACACACGGATACCGTCTAAAGATACATATGCCGCCAGGTTGAGCACAAGGGTCAGCAGGGCAATCAGCACAAAGGATGCGCCCGCACTTTCCATTAAGCCCTCCGGATCCCGCTGCCCAAAACGGATAGAAAAAACCGCGCCGCTTCCCATGCACAGCCCAAGCAGAATGGAGGTCAGAAAGGTCATCAGCGTAAACGACGATCCGACAGCTGCCAACGCCTGACTCCCTAAGCATTTTCCGACAATCAGAGTATCTGCTATGTTGTAGCACTGCTGCAGCAGGTTTCCCAGAATCATCGGTACGGCAAACTGCAGCATCGAATGCATAACAGGCCCTTTCGTTAAATCCTGGTTCATCCTTCTTCCCCTTATTTCACCAGCTCTTTTAAAGCCTCTGTCTGCTGCACGCCGGATACGCGTTTGTCAAACACGCCGTTTTTCATCACGATCAGCGTCGGAATACTCATAATCTGATATTTCAGGGCAAGCGCCGCTTCTTCATCCACATTTACCTTTCCAACCTTGATTTTTTCTCCCATCTCTTCTGCAAAGGCATCCAGAATGGGCGCCTGCATCTTACAGGGCCCGCACCAGTCTGCCCAAAAGTCCAACAGCACAGGCACCTTGCATGCCAGCACCTCCTGTTCAAAATTTTCACTTGTAATCGTTACGATTTCCATATCTGTTTTCCTCCTTTTTAATTTCTCCCAAATTCCTCCAGCATAAGCCCCGGATTCCGCTCCAGCGTCATTCCCACGCTCCATTCGTTCACGAAAATCAAAAGCGGATTTCCTTTCAAATCCTGAATTTTCTTCATATCGGACGTCCCGGTCAGCCGCTCCACATCTGTTTCTTCGCTTACAATCCAGCGGATATATTCATGCGGCATATGTTCCAGCCGTATTTCCACGTTATATTCGTTCGTAAGGCGGTATTTCAAAACGTCAAACTGCAGAACGCCGACTACACCTACTATGATTTCCTCCATTCCCATCCCGTATTCCTGAAAAATCTGGATAGCGCCCTCCTGCGCGATCTGCGAAATGCCCTTGACAAACTGCTTGCGCTTCATCGTATCCAGCTGGCGCACCCTTGCGAAATGCTCTGGTGCAAACGTCGGAATCCCTTCAAACTGAAACGTCTTTGCCGCCGTTGTAATCGTATCTCCAATTGAAAAAATACCCGGATCAAATACGCCGATGATATCGCCCGCATAGGCCTCTTCAATGATTTTGCGCTCCTGCGCCATCATCTGCTGCGGCTGCGAAAGCTTCATTTTCCGGCTGCCGCCCTGCACATGCGTCACCTCCATGCCCGCCGTAAATTTCCCGGAGCAGATGCGCATAAACGCGATGCGATCCCTGTGGTTTTTATTCATATTGGCCTGTATTTTAAAGACAAACGCCGAAAAATCCTCGTCAAACGGATTCTTTTCTCCCTGATCCGACATTCTGGGAAGCGGCGAAAAGGTCATCTGAAGAAAATGCTTTAAAAATGTTTCCACACCGAAATTGGTCAGGGCGGATCCGAAAAAGACCGGTGACAGCTCTCCCTTTGACACCAAATCCATATCAAATTCCGCGCTGGCGCCGTCTAAGAGTTCAATTTCCTCCGTCAGCTTTTCCAGATTTTCTTTGCCGATTTTCTCCGGAAGCGATGCGTCGTCCAAAGAAATCACGGTTTCCTCGCCCTCCTTTGTTCCCTTTTGGGTATCGCTGTAAAGCATAACCTCCCGTTTGCTGCGGTCATAGACGCCTTTAAAATTCTTGCCGGAGCCGATCGGCCAGTTGATCGGACAGGTCGCGATGCCGAGCTCTTTTTCAATTTCATCCAGCAGATCAAAGGTATCGTTTGCATCCCGGTCCAGCTTGTTGATAAAGGTAAAAATCGGGATATGGCGCATCACGCAGACCTTAAAGAGCTTTCTGGTCTGCGCCTCTACGCCCTTCGATCCGTCGATGACCATAACCGCCGAATCCGCCGCCATCAGGGTCCGATAGGTATCCTCCGAAAAATCCTGATGCCCCGGCGTATCCAAAATATTGATACAGTATCCGCCGTAATGAAACTGCAGCACCGAGGAGGTAACGGAAATCCCCCTCTCCTTTTCAATTTCCATCCAGTCCGATACGGCATGCCTTGCCGTCGCTTTTCCCTTTACCGAGCCTGCCAGGTTAATCGCGCCGCCGTACAGCAGAAACTTTTCTGTCAGCGTCGTCTTTCCGGCATCCGGATGCGATATAATTGCAAAGGTACGTCGTTTTTCTATTTCTTTTTTTAAATCAGTCAAAACAAATTCCTCCCATTAGAGTATCACCTGCTGCCTGTCGGTTACTACCGACGCCATTTCTCTCTGTTCCCTGTGCCGTTTCTCTGTCAGTCCCCTGGGATATCCCACACACCCATGATTCTGCCATGGATCGTTAAAATAATAAAGCTCCTCATCGTACCCCACCAAAAGCATACAGTGCTCATTGGAAATCCACAAAAACTCTGTGCCGTCCGAAAGCAGCCACTTAGGCCCGGGAACCGTTTCTTTTAAATCTATACTCGCCCAGAAGATCACAGGAATGTCCCGGTCAAGATAGCGCTCCAGAATCCTTTCCATAGGCATCCCTGTAATATCCGCTGCCTGCTTTCCCGGCCGCAGCTCCGCAAATACCCGGTTTAACGCATTTACAATCACCGGCGGATAGCAGCCGAAGGATTCGCTGTCATACGGGCTTCCCGCAAAGCGCCGGAAGGGATCCGGCCCGTAAAGCCGGCCCCCTCGCATTTCCATCGGCTCTTTATCCAGATAGTTCTCAATAAATGCATCGACCGAAATCGGAATACCCAGATAATGCAGCAGCATCACTGCCGAGACGCTTTCGCAGCCGGTCGGATAGTCCTTGGTCTGATCGATATAGGGTACCCGGATCAGCTTTTTCATACGCCTGCCTCACTGCCGTTTTTCCGCTTCAGCACATACAAAACGCCGACCAAAAGCACTGCCGAGCAGCCCAGAGAGACGATCCAGTTTTTACTGAGGCCCGCAATCAGATAGCCGATGACACAAATCACCGCTACAATCATGGCGTACTGCATCTGCGTCTGCACATGGTTGATGTGATTACTCTGCGCACCTGCAGACGACATAATCGTCGTATCAGAAATCGGAGAAATATGATCCCCGCACACCGCGCCCGCCAGAACAGCGGAAACGGCAATAATCATCATTTCATCATCCTGTCCCGCATACATGGATACCACGATCGGAACCAGAATGGAAAAGGTCCCCCACGAGGTTCCGGTAGAAAATCCCAAAAACAACGCGATTCCAAACATAATAGCAGGAATCACGATGCTCGCCGTCATATTTCCTCCGACCGCACCCCTGACAAATTCGGCAATTCCAAGGTTATCGCCCATTCCCTTAAGCGTCCATGCAAAGGTCAGGATCAAGATAGCCGGCATCATCAGCTTCGCGCCCTCCGCCAGCGCTTCCATAAAGCGGTGGAAGGAAATGACCCTCCTTGGCAGATAGAGGATGGCCATAAAAATGACCGTTACCATCGTGGCAAAAATCAGGCTCATTTCTGCGTCGCAGTTTGCAAACGCATCCACCACGCCGGACGCCCCGCCCAAAAATCCGGTATAAATCATACCAAACACGGCAGATACGATTAACACCGCAATCGGAAGCACCAAATCCATCACCTTTCCATTGGGATTTACTTTTTCCTCCGATGCTTCCATCGTTTCAAACTCCTCCCGCCCGGAGGTGAACAAATCGCCCTTTTCCGCATTCTGCTCATGCTTTTTCATCAGGCCGAAATCAAATTTCCAGGCGATAACCAGAAACACCATAAGGATGGTAAGAAGCGCATACAAATTATACGGAATCGTTCGTAAAAACAACTGAAAGCCGGTTAAGGAGCTGTCCTCTGGTACATAGGAATTTACGGCTGCCGCCCAGCTTGAAATCGGCGCGATAATACAGACCGGCGCCGCTGTCGCATCAATGATATAGGCCAGCTTCGCCCGGGAAACCCGATACTTGTCCGTCACCGGACGCATAACCGAACCAACTGTTAAGCAGTTAAAATAGTCATCCACAAAAATCAGCATGCCAAGCCCCATCGTCGCAAACAGCGAGGTCCTCTTGCTCTTAATTTTCTGGCTGGCCCAATTCCCGTAGGCCGCAGAGCCTCCGGACTGCGACATCAGCACAATAATCATGCCGAGCAGAACGTCAAAAATAATAATGTTTAAATTCATGCTGCCGGTCATCGTAGTAAACAGCGTCTCAAAGGTACCCCAGGGCTGAAATCCAGCCGTAAATAACGCGCCCAAAAGCACCCCGCAGAACAGCGAAATATACACCTCCTTCGTAATAAATGCCAGCAGTATCGCCACAACCGGCGGAACGAGCGACCACCATGTTCCATACATAAAAACTCCCCCTTTTCCTTTTGTATTTTTTTATTTTATCGAAAGCATGCTTGTGCCCCGGCACCTTGCCGTGAGCCCAAATATGCTAAGGACCGTAGCTGCGATATCGCAAAATCCTTCTCTTGTTCCGAAATCGGTACCGGCCGGAACCGAATCTCCCACCATCAGAAACGGTGTGTATTCCCTGGAATGATCGGTCGACGCCGTCCCCGGATCGCATCCGTGATCCGCCGTAATCATCAGCACGTCATCCTTTCTCATCCGTCTTAAAAGCTTTGGAAGCTGCGCATCAAAAAAGGTAAGCGCCTTCGCGTAGCCGTCCACATCATTCCTGTGCCCATACAGCATATCATAATCGACCAGATTCGTAAAACACAACCCTTCAAAATCTTGTTCCATAAATGCAAGCGTCCGGTCAATGCCCTCCTCGTTGCCCGCCGTGCGCACAGCCTCCGTAATGCCCCGTCCCGCAAAAATATCCGCAATCTTACCTACGGAAATGACATCATACCCTTCCTCCTTCAGCTGATCCAACATCGTCTCCCGCGGCGGCTCTAAAGAAAAATCATGCCGCGCCAACGTCCTCTTAAAGTGCTTTGCCGTTCCGGCAAACGGACGCGCAATAACGCGCCCTACGCCGTGCTCTCCTCTAAGCAGCTCCCTTGCCGTTTTACAGTATGCATACAGCTGCTCCACAGGAACGATTTTTTCATGCGCCGCAATCTGAAACACCGAATCCGCCGAAGTATATACAATCAAATCCCCGGTAGCCAGATGCTTCTCTCCATAATCCTTAATGACCTCCGTACCGGAATACGGCCGGTTGCAAAGCACGCCCTGTCCAGTCCTTCTTTTAAACTCCTCTATCACGGATTTCGGAAAGCCATGCGGATAAACCGGCAGCGGAGCCTCCGAGACCACTCCTGCAATCTCCCAGTGCCCAATCGTCGTATCCTTTCCCTTCGACAGCTCCTTCATGCGGGCAAAGGCCCCCGCCGGGTTCTTCTCCTTCTCCCCGATGTCCACACCCTCAATATTGAAAAATCCAAGCTTTCGCATATTCGGCATAGAAAAATATTTGCTTTTCGAAGCCGAACGCAACGTATTGCTTCCAGCGTCCCCATACTCCGCCGCATCCGGCATCTCCCCTATGCCCACGCTGTCCAATACGATTAAAAAAACCCTTTTCATTACATGCCTCATTCCTTCATCTTAAGCTTTACCTTTAAAATCCTCTTAAGCGATTCGTCTATCCGCTCCTCGGACAATGTTCCGTTATGAACCGCCTCTATCACGCCGTCATAGGCCTCCTTAAAATCCTTCGGCATCAGAATGATATCCGCTCCCGCCTTAAGTGCCAGAACGGCTGCCTCTGCCGACGAATACTGCTGCGTAACCGCTCCCATATTCATGGCATCTGTCACAACAATTCCGTCATAGCCCATCTGATCCCGCAGCAGCCCCGAAATCAAAGCCTCCGAGAGCGAAGCCGGCACATCTCCCGCAATCTGCGGAAGCGAAATATGGGCCGCCATCATAAACGAAATACCCGCCTCTATCCCGTCCAAAAACGGCAGCAGCTCGCACGCCTTCATTTCCTCCAGCGTCTTTTCCGAAGAGGCATAGCCCGCATGGGTATCCCCGGCCGTCATACCGTGTCCCGGAAAATGCTTGTAAACCGCATATACGCCCTGCTCCTGTAAGCCTTCCGCCACCGCAGCCGCCATATTCGAAACCAGCTGCGGATCGCTCCCAAAGGAACGCTGCCTTACCACCTCATTCTCCGAATTTGACAGTACATCGGCAACCGGAGCAAAGTCCACATTAAACCCAAAATCGGAGAGGTACGCTCCCATGGTCTGTCCGATTTCCTTTGCCCTTCCCGTATCCTGCGACTGTCCGACCTCCGCCATCGTTTCAAACGCCGGAATGCCAAATGCATCCGATCCGCTCAGCCGTGCAACAGCTCCTCCCTCTTCGTCCACGCAGAGGAACGCCGGCAGGCCAATCCGCTCCATACTATATGCCTGCACATTCGCAAGCATCGTCTTCACCTGCGCCTCCGACTGAAGATTGCCCGCCAGATAAACAAAGCCCCCTACAGGAATGCGGCCAATAGCCTCCTTTGTTAGGTCTCCCGCCTCTGTGACCGTATCGACACCGTCCAGCAAAGCCTCCGGCAGAATGACAAACAGCTGCGCCGCCTTCTCCTCCAGCGTCATCTGTGTCAGAACCGCATTTACCTCGTCCTCCGCAGCTGCCTGTGTATCCTCATTTAATTCTTCTTCTGTATTTCTAACGATATTTTCTGCTTCCGTACTGCTTATAAGCTCCTTCGGTGTGTCCTCCAAACCATCCTCTGCGCTTTCCTCCTGCGTACTTTCGTAAGAAACCGTGTCGTCCGTCTGTCCCTGTTCCTTCATGCTCTCCCTCTGTGACGCACAGCCGCCGCACAAAAGAAGCAATGCTGCAAGAAGAGCCATGAACCATTTTTGATACTTCATATCATACACCTCCGCCGAAATTTTAACACATTCCCCATTTCTTTACAAGCAAATAAAAATATGGTATATAATTAGACAGTATCGAAGACTGTTGTTTCTGGGGTAGGAGGGTTTTCAATAGCGACGCTTAGAGAAATCTCCCCTCTGTCCTCTGACGCGCTTCC
>CANDKL010000046.1 GCA_947385255.1 uncultured Roseburia sp.
ATACGTCACGGAGCACATCGCTGTAATTTCTCAAATCAGAGATTGGTTTGATATTAGGCATAATCACATTCTCCTTTCCTGTCCTTAGAGCGTATCTGAAAATTGCTTTCCGGCAGATGTGCGTCACTCTTTGTACCCAAAGGGTATGATATGGGAGATTTGTGCCAAATGAAAGAGGCGCAGCGGGCTACGTTGACCGAATTCATGCAGATTGAACTACTAATGTTCAATCTGATGGTGCAAATATCACGCAAAGTGGGGCATGCAGATGGCGGGAATGAATTTTCAAACACATTCTAGTATACCCTGATTTGATGTGAAATTCAACGGCATATTGCAGGGGGCGCAGGACCCTTCCCCTTCGGGAAAGGCCCTGCGCCCTGTTCCATCTGTGTAAGAAACCCATTATAATACGGCTGCTTCCTGTTCTTTGGGATCATGCGTTTCAATATACTCAATGATGGCTAATATTTCGTCACTGCTTATTCCCTTCTCTTTCAGTTTCCGGATCAGATTCACAATCTCTTTTCCTGTCATACTCTCACCGCCTTTATTTATGCTGTTTGGTAGTTTCATTATACCAACAAGCGATTAGCGTGTAAAGGCTATTTTACTTTTACCTTGCTGACCGGTGAGTAAGAAGTATAAACCGTTTCGCCGCCTATCGCTTTATAAGCGCGTACCCGTACATAACAGTTCTTTTTACTCTTTAACTTCTTTAGCGTTGCGCTTGTCTTCTTCACATTGGCTTTCTTCGCGCCCTTCATATCCGCTTTTGCGGAATACTGGACGGTGTAGCCGTCTGCGCCTTTGACTTTCTTCCAGCTTACGGAAACTTTTTTCTTCGCCTTGCTCTTTACGCCCTTAACCGAAACTTCTTTCATGCTAAAGGATATTTTCTCTGCCAGCGCCTTTTGGGCTTCTTTGGCTTCTTTTGCCTCTTTTTTCGCCGTCTCGGCTTCTGCTTTGGCCGCTTCGGCGGCTTTTTTGGCTTCTGCGGTCTGCTCTTCGGCTGCCTTTCTGGCTGCTTCGGCTTCTAACCGGGCTTTTTCGGCTGCGATACGCGCTGCGTCTGCCGCTTCTTTGGCTGCGTTTGCAAGCATAATCGCCTGCTCGGCTTTCTGATCGGCTGCGGATACCTGTTCTAGGATTTCTGCTGTCTTGGCGTTTAATGCGGTTACCGCGTCTTTTGCATCCTGTACGGCTGCGTCTGCCTTTGCCTGGGCTTCTGCTGCTTTGGCAAGGGCTTCTGTGTTCTGCTTTTCGACTGCTTTTACGGCTGCTTCGGCTGCCTCTTTGGCTGCTTCGGCTGCTGCTTTTATGGTTGCCCCTGTGCCTGCCGCAAGCTCTGCCTGCTCTGTCGCGATCCGCTGGGCCGCTTCGGCTGCCGCTTTGGCTGCGTTTGCCTGCGCTACGGCTTCGGTGGTCTGCAGTTCTGCCGCCCTCTGGGCTGCTTCGGCTGCTGCCTGCGCCGCTTTGGCCGCTTCTTTATTTGCCTCGACTGCGCCGTCCTGCTCTTTGATGTAGTCGAGCGCGCTCTGGGCTGACTGGGCTGCAAGCCCTGCCGCATTTGCTGCAAGCTCTGCCGCCTGCGCCATTTTTTCCTGATTTTTGTTGCTTGCTTCGATTTCGGCTGCTACTTTGTTTGCTGCCGCGGCCGCTTCTGCCGCAGACTCTGCGGACTGTTTTGCCTGCTCGGCTGCCGCTTCCATCTCGGCTTTGTTGTCTGACGCCGCTTTGGCTGCCTCTGCCGCTTCTTTGGCTGCCGCCGCCGCTTCGTCTGCCTTTTTCTGCGCTGCTATTGCCGCTTCTTTGGCTGCTTTGGCTACTTCTTTTGATATTTCTGCGTCAGATGCTTCCGTTACGTCGACGGTTTCGTCCATGAGCAGTTGATCGGAAGACGCACCTACATAAATGGTCCGTTCGCCCTGCGCAATGTTCCATTTGTCCTTTGTGCCGTCGCCGCGTACGGTAAGCGTTTTTTGGTTTGTGTTCCAGTAGGACAGGGAACGCTCGTTTACGTGGATGGTGACGTCCCTTGTTTCGCCGGGATTGATATCTTTTACTTTTTCATAACCTGCCAGCTGGATTTTTGCTGACTGGATGCCTGCCGGAAGGTTCTTTGCCGCGCCCAGATAGACCTGCGCTACTTCGCTTCCTTTTACTTTGCCGGTGTTGGTTACTTTGAATGCCACGTCATAGCCTGCCGATTCTCCCTCTTTGCGGTTTTCTTTGACTTGCATATCGCTGTATGCGAATGTCGTATAGGATAAGCCGTAACCAAAATCATACTGCGGTTCTATGTTGTTTGCGTCATACCAGCGGTATCCGGTGTGGATGCCTTCCGCGAAGGTTGTGGTATTCTGCCCTTTGCCGCCCGGCATTCCGCCGCCCGGTCCCCCCGGTCCCCCCGGGCCTTCGGAAGAACCGCTGTCGCCCTTCCAGTTATCCGCCGCTTCAAACTGTGACCACAGTTCGTCCGAATAGGTCAGTAAGGTGTCGGTATCCTTTTTAGGGATGGTGTATGCCAGTTTCCCGCTCGGGTTTACCTGTCCGGTTAATAGTTCTGCCGTTGCCACGCCGCCGCGCTGGCCCGGATAGTACATTTCCAGTATTGCGTCTGCGTTGTCGATCCAGTCTTCCATGACGACTGCCGCGTCGTTGTTGAGCACGACCGCTACTTTGTTGCCTGCGCGGTGCGCTGCTTTTGCTACGTTGTTGATCATATCCTGCTGGCCGCTGTTTAGCTTTAAGGTGGTCGCTTCCCTTGTGGACGCCGGATCTTTGACCTGTGCGTATGCGAAAATGACTACGGTGTCGTGTTCTTTTGCGGCTTGGATGGCATTGTCGATATTTGCCTGTTTCTGGGACGGCGTTACCCATGCTAAGCCGACCTGCATATCTTTGCCTTCAATGCGCTTCATTACCTGTGTGCCGCCGCCCCACATGCTCTGGCCGACGCCGTCTGCGTTCATGGAAGCGATTGCTATTTTGTAGCGTTTTCCTTTTTCCATTTTTACGGTTACGGATGAAAGGTTTTCGCCTGTCTCGGACGGGATGACGCCGCCGTAATACTGTGTGCCCTGATTTGCGCTTGCGCCGGACGCCGTCCCGAGGCTTTTTTCTACCGGCTTGCCGTCTTTGTCTGTCTCGCCTGTCAGTTCAAAAACGGCCATAGCCGCCCTTGCGCCCATGCTCCGGAAAATCAGGCTGTATTCGCCGTCTTCCGGCGCTTCTACAAATGTCGTCCACGTATAGGCCGGATTGGTTTTATAGTCGAATGCCGTTCCGTTTTTGCCGTTGACGTAGGTCTTTGTGCCTGTGTTAAAATCTATAACCGCGTCGGTCGTGCAGTATTCGCCGATGGCATGGCCGTCCATGGCTTTTTCCGGGACGCTGTTGCTGACGAACTGCCCCTGTACTATGCCGCCGGTATCTTTGGTCTGCCCGGTCCCATAGGTACGGACTGCGCCGTGCTCGCCGCCGTCTATGGACGTATAGAGGTTTTCTGCCGGAATGATGGTTCCGACGGTGCCGTTGTAAACCTGCCCTTCTACTTTGCCTTTGCCTACGATATCGCAAAGCGCTTCGTATGGGCTTGTCATGGCGCTAATTGCCCCGTAGGAGCGTTCCCCGCCGATGCCCGGTATCAGCGTCATGCCGTTTAAGCCGATTACGGCTACGCTCTTATTGTTTTTCGTATCGACCGGAAGCGTTTCGTTTTCGTTTTTCAAAAGGACTGCGCCTTGTTCCGCTACTTCCTGTACGGCTGCGTTGCTGGCTTCGTAAAGGCTTGCTAACGTATCGGTATCGGTGCCTGGTTTTATCGGCTCTGTGCGTCCGATTTCTTCTTTTGCAAGGCCGTTTTCATCTACCTCTACAAGTGTTAGATAACCGCCCCTGCCGTATGCCCGCAGCACGCGGCTGACTGCTTCGTCTACTGTGGCGTCTGCCTCTGCCTGTGTCATTTTGCCTGAGGATACCTGCTCTTCGGTCTTTTTCTGGCTGTTGTTGCTTAAGCTTGGCATTTCAATGTCTGTGCCTTTGTTTAATGTATAGCCGTCGTTGCCGCCCCAGTCGGTTACGCTGAAGTATTTGTAATTCCACATGTCGCGCAAAACGTCTAGCTGCAGGTAGGTGTTTGCGGACGCCATTGTGCCGTTTACCGCGTTGTATGAGGACATCAGCCCTAACGCGTTTGCGTTTTTGACGGCGGATTCAAAGCCCGGGAGATATATTTCGTGCAGCGCCTGCTCGGAAACGGATACGTTGGTGCTTGTTCCCGGCGTTGCGTTTTGTGCAAATGCCGCGTAGTGTTTGAGTACGGCGATCCCGCCGTTTTTCTGCATCCCGTTGACCAGATCGTCCGCCATGCTTGACAGCAGGTACGGATCTTCGCCCATCTGGTCTTTGGTGCGGCCAAACTGCGGCGCCCTTTGGATATCTAACTGTGCGCCGAGTAAAAATGCGCCGCCGATTGCTACGTTTTCATTGCCGACTGCTTCGCCGTACTGCTCTGCCATGGATTCGTCCCATGTGGCCGCGAGCATCTGCTCCTGCGGCGGGTTGGTCGTATCTTTCGGGAACAATACGCCTGCCGGCCCGTCATACATTTTAATCATCGGTACGCCAAGCCTTGGCACGCCTTTTAAGTATCCGGCGTTGCCTTCGCTGTCGCCCGTGCCGTTGCCGCCTAAGAAGGTATATTTTTCTTCGGTCGTCATGGTTTTTACAAGCGCTTCTACTTTTTGATCGACTACGGTGTCGTCGGTTTCCGGTTTTACCAGATCAAGCGTGTAGGTTTCCGGGAATTTTACTTCTTCTGCCGCTTCGATGTTGAGCGTTTTCTGAAGCCTAAAGTCGTCGGATGCCGCGCCTACGTAGATGGTCCTCTGTCCCTTGGCAACGGTCCATTTGTCTTTTGTGCCGTCTCTTCTGACGGTTAAGGATTCCTGTGAGGCGTTCCAATAGGAGAGTGCGCGCCCGCTGACATGGATGGTGGCTTCCCTTGTTTCGCCCGGTTCTATATCTTTTACTTTTTCATAGCCGGCAAGCTGGTATCTCGCCATCTGCACGCCTTCCGGGACGTTTGCTTCGCCTAAGTATACCTGCGCTACTTCGCTTCCTTTGACGTTTCCGGTATTTTTTATTTTAAATGTCACGTCGTAGCCTGCCGCTTCCCCGTCGATCCGGTGTTCCGTTACGTTCATGTCGCTGTATGCAAATGTCGTGTAGGATAAGCCGTGCCCGAAATCAAACTGCGGCTCTATGTTTTCTTTATCGTACCAGCGGTATCCGGTAAAGATGCCTTCGTTATAATTGACGTCATACGGCGTGCTCATGTCGCCGCCGCCAAAGCCCGGGAATCCGCCGGGTCCTTCGCCGCCGCCAGGTCCGCCCGGTCCGCCGGGCGATTCGTAGGTTAAGCCGTCGTCTTCGTCTTTATACCACTCGTCCAGTTTGGTTTTGTAGGAAGAAAACGCTTCGTCGGAACAGGTTAAAAAGGTGTCCGTATCCTGTTTTGGAATGGTAAACGCAAGCTTGCCGCTGGGGTTTGTCTCGCCGGCCAGAAGCTTTGCCGTCGCAACGCCGCCGCGCTGGCCCGGATAGTACATCTCGAGGATTGCGTCTACGTTGCCAATCCAGTCTTCCATTACGATTGCCGCAGAGTTGTTTAATACTACGACGGCTTTGTGGCCGTTGTCATGCGCCGCTTTTGCCGCGTCGTTTATCATTTTCTGCTGCGCATCATCTAATTTTAAGGTGGTTGCTTCCCTTGTGGAACCTAGGCTGCTTGTGCCTGCATAGGAAAAAATGACAACCGTGTCGTTTGTCTGCGCCGCTTTGATGGCGTTGTCGATATTGGCCTGCTTCTGGCTTGGCGTTACCCATGCCAGCCCGACCTGCATATCTTTGCCGTCTAAGGTGTTTGCGGAAGCGACGCCCACTTTGTAGCGTTTGCCCGCTTCTAAGTTTACGGTCACAGAGGAAACATGTTCGCCCGTTTCGCTTGGGATCGTGCTGGTGTACCACTGGGTGCCCTGATTGACCCCGGCGCCGGATGCCGAACCCATCTGTTTTTCTGTCCCGTCCGCTTCGAGGGAGAAAATGCCCATTGCCGACTGCCCGCCGATGCTCTGGAATACAATCGTATGCTCCCCGCTCTCTTTTGCTTCCAGATACGTCGTCCAAGTGTAAGCCGGGCGCTCCTGATAGGAAAATGCGTTCCCGTCTTCGGCGTTGATATAGGTCTTGTTGGCTTTTCCGTCTATGATCCCTGTGTTAAAATCAATGACCGGATCGGTCCCTGCGATTTCCCCAATCGCATGATCGCCCATTTTCTGCTCCGGTACGCTGTTGCTGTGGTACTGCCCCTGAAAAATTTCCCCGGAGTCCTCGGATTCGCCCGTGCCATAGGTGCGGATCGCGCCGTGCTCTTCTCCGTCGGCAGTTGTATAAAGCTGTTCCGTCGGGATAATCGTCCCAACCAAATCTTTGTAAACCTGTCCCTCTACGTTTTCTTCCCCTAATATATCGCAGAGCGCTTCATAGGGGCTTGCCATGGAGCCGACCGTGCCGTAGGAACGCTCTCCGCCCGTGCCAGGGATTAATGCCATGCCGTTTGTGCCGACTACCGCGACGCTTGTTCCTTTTGCAAGCGGAAGCGCGCCGTTTTCGTTTTTGAGCAGTACGCCGCCCGCCTCGGCCACATCTTCCACCTTTGCGTCGCTGTCTTCCTGCAAGGCCGCAAGCGCTTCTGTATCCGCCGCCAGATCGATAAGCTCTGTCCGGCCTTCTTCTTCTTTTGCGTAGCCTTCTTCGTCTACCTGTACCAAAGTCAGGTAGCCGCCTTTTCCATATGCGTTTAAAATATGCGTCACCGCTTCGTCAATCAAAGCGTCCATTTCTTCTCTGGTGTAGGCGCCGTTTTCCACGAGCTGATCCGCATATTTTTGGCTGTTGTAGTTTAGGCTTGGCATTTCGATATCCGTACCGTCGTTCATGGTAAAGGTATGGTTGCCGCCCCAGTCGGTAATGCTGAAGTATTTATAGTTCCACATTTCACGCAAAACGTCCAGCAGTAAATAGTGGTTCTGCGAGGAACGCTCCCCGTTTGTCCGGTTGTAAGCCGTCATTAAGCCAAGCGCCCCGCCGTCTTTAATGGCCGATTCAAAGCCGGGCAGATAAAGCTCATGCAGCGTCTGTTCGTCTACATTCTGGTTGTACTTAAAGATCAGATCGCCGTCGTCCGACGCCACCGCAAAGTGCTTCATCACGGCGATGCCGCCCTTAGACTGCATCCCTTTAACCAGATCGTCGGAAAGGCTCTGCAGCAGATAGGGATCCTCTCCCATCTGATCCTTGGTGCGCATCCAGTAAGGGTGCCTTTGGATGTCAAGCTCCGCGCTGAGCTGGAATGCCGCCCCCATTGCCGCGCCCTCTTGGCTGTATACTTCGCCGTACAGCTTTGCCATTTCCTCGTCCCACGTAGCCGCGAGCATCTGCTCCTGCGGCGGATTGGTGGTTTCTTCCGTAAAAAGCAGGCAGGCCGGCCCGTCGTACATTTTGATCCGCGGCACGCCAAGCCTTGGCACGCCCGGCAGATCCCCTGCGTTTCCTTCTGTCCCGGTACCGCTTCCGCCCAAGAAGGTAAACTTTTCGTCCATTGTCATGGTGCGGATTAAGGCGGATACTTTTTTGCTTACTTCGGCGTCGTCTTCGATGGGCTGCACCAGATCCATGGTGTACGTGGCGGGGAATTTTACCGCTTGGTTTTCTTCGGCCGCATAAACCGCGTCTGTGGCCATGGCGCCGCCGCCGAATGTGGAAGCCGCCATGACGACTGCCATCGCCATCGCTGCCGCGCGTCTTTTGCCAGTTCCTTTCATAACACTTCGTCCTCCTGTCCTTTTTTCTGATAAAATTACCTTATCACGGAAAAAATACCGCTGCAACCGGACTGGCGCGTATGGCGCAAATAGGCGCAAATGACGATAGAATGTCGCCAAATGCAAAAATCCGGCGTGAAAGTTTGACAAATAATTTGGGATTGCCTATAATCATTTTATTCAGATTGTACAAAAAGGAGTGTTGGGTTATGCGGATTATGTTATGCGACGATGAGCCCGTAACCATCGACTATTATTACGGGCATTTGTCAAAGCTGTTTGAAAAAATGGGCGTTAGCTGCGCGATTGACACCTGCACCGACAGCGGCAGGCTGCTTGCGCAGCTTTACAACGGCGCACAGTGGGACGTTTATTTTCTGGATATCGACATGCCGTTAATCAACGGTTTAGACCTCGGCAAAAAGATCCGGGAGCAGGATCGCGGCTGCTACCTGATTTATGTCTCCATACACAGGGAGCGCGTCTACGACTCTTTGGAAACAAGGCCGTTCCGTTTTATCCCCAAGGATGAGTTTTTGTCCCGCATCGAGCCGTGCATAAGGGATATTTTAGCCGACTGCCGCACGGAATCCGAAAGTGATTTTGTCGTCCTTGAAAACCCTACCGTTTTATACCGCTACCGGATTGCGGATATTATTTACGCGCAGAGCCTTGACAAATATATCCGCCTGTTTTTGACAGAAGGCGCGCAGACCGAATCCATCCGCTACAAACTGTCGGATCTGGAACGGCAGCTTTTGCCGCACGGCTTTATCCGCGTCCACAAAAGCTATTTGGCCAATTTCCGCTTTATCAAAAGCATTTCTTCTGCGGGCATCCTGCTTGACGACGGCAAAACGCTTCCTGTGGGGCGCACCCGTTTAGAAGAGATTAAGCATACCTTCCGGAGGCTGACGTTATGATGGGGCATTTTCGTATTTTCATTGATTTTACGCTGATGGCAGAGGTGTTCCTAGCGCTTTTCCTGCTGTCGCGCCTGTTTCCGTTGCGTAAGCTTTCGCACAGGCGCGGCCTTATGGCCGGTTACTTTGCCGGTTATTGGGCCTTTTTGGCGGCGCAGGATTATTGGGCTGTGTTAACGGGCAAGAACGCTTACCCCGTTTTTCTGGCGACGCATGTCCTGATGATGTTTTTTTACGCGCTTATCTTTTGCGAGGGAAAACTGGTTTTTAAGGTTTACCTGCCGTTCGTGTATGTTTCCATGGTAACGTTAAGCGGCTTTCCGGTCAGCCTGCTGCAGCCGTTTTTGATGGGGTCTTTTTTCTATGTTTTTAAGGCGGCGGGCCTGCTTGTTTTGTCTGCCGCCACTTTGTTTTTACTGCATTTTAGGCCGGATACGCAGACTTCTTACCCGTCTTCTTATTATGTTGTGATGATCGTGATGCCGCTTTTAAATATGGTAACGATTTCTTCTTTAAAGGAGTATTCAAATGTGTTTCCTTACGTCAACCTAGTTGGCTGCTTTACGCTTATTTTAGAGCTTTTGATTTATTATACGGTCTGGCAGATTACAAGGGAGTATACCAAAAATATCGAGCTGCGCCTGATTGCGCAGTAGCAGCAGTTCCAAGCTGTGCATATGGAAGAGCTGCGCGATATTGTGACGGATTACCACCAGATCCGGCACGATATGAAAAACCATGTGGTCTGTATGGACCGGCTGCTCAGCCAAGAAAAGTATGGGAAGCTGAAGGAATATTTTTATTCGCTAAGCAAAGAGCTTTACGCGTTAGATAACCAGATTGAGACGGGCAATGAGATTGTCAATCAGGTGATTAATATCAAGTACGCTACGGCGCGCCGCTTGGGGATTCCTTTTGAAATCGAAGCTGTCCTGCCGCCGCAGCTTGCCATTCCGGATCACTTGCTTTGCTCGGTGCTGTCGAACCTGCTTGACAATGCGATTGAGGCTTCGGAACAAATCGCGGATCCGGCTGTTTTTATGAAAATCCATACGGTGAAGGGGTATCTTTCCGTTACGGTGAAAAACCGCATTGAGCCGTGGCAGGCGGAGCCTGCTAAGAGCCGCCGGACGACGAAGGAACAGCCGCACCTGCATGGGCTGGGGCTTTCTATTGTGGAAGATACGGTGAAAAAGTATAATGGGATTTCGTCGTTTGAGGCGGAAGACGGGGAGTATGTGGCGAGTATTATGCTGGAAATCATTTAGATTTATAAATGAATTGTATACTTTCGCAAGGGAAACAAAAAAGACAGAAGAAGGATACCGTCACTGACCGGAATTCCTTCTCCTGTCCTTCTGCCTCAGCAGATTTACATATTATTCAGCATAGCCTCAATCTCTTCCGGCGTCATTACATGCCCCGGGTCAGATAAATCCGGCATTGCCGGCTTCTCCTCCTCCAAAACCGTCTCTGCTTCACTGACATCTCCCAGCAAAGATGCTACCTCTTCCGGCGTCATCACCTTTTCCGACTCCGAAAACGTCTGCGGTACTTCAAATGCTTCTGCCGTCATGGTATTTCCTATCATTTCCGACATTGTCAAATCTCCGGATATTCCCAGATCCTCTGCCAAAGACGTTTCACCCGACTGTTCCACTAATTCCGGCATTGCAAGATTTTCCGGCTGTTCCACAAGCTCCGGCATCGCGAGATCTTCAGGGATTCCCGGTTCTTCGGCAGATGCTGTTCCACCCGGCTGTTCCACAAGCTCCGGCATCGCGAGATCTTCAGAGATTCCCGGTTCTTCGGCAGATACTGTTTCACCCGGCTGTTCCACAAGCTCCGGTATCGCAGAGCCTTCCGGCATCTCCGCTTTCTCTGCCGGTACCGCCTCCCCCGACAAATCCAGCTGCATGGAATCCATCAAGGCGCTTGTCTCACCCAAAATCTTCTCCAGATCCTCCGGCGACATCTTCTGCTCTTCCTGTACGGCGGAGGGAATTTCATCTATCTTCGATTCCATATGTACTTCCAGCTCGGAAATTTCATTCTTCACGGAAGCCTCAATCCGCGCCAGATAATCCAAAATCTCCTGTTGGCGATCCCGAACAGGCTCTCTGCCGAATTCTCTGCGCATCGTATCCCCAATTTCCTCCAGAGCATTTAAAATCTCCTCCTGATGGTCAGGCACAGGTACGCTGCCAGGGCCATTCTGCAGCATTCCTTCCATCCTTGCCAGAGCGCTTAAAATCTCCTCCTGCCGATCCACAGCAGCTTCCGGCACAGGCACAGCCGAAGCGGTCTGCATAGACCCTATCTGATCCGCAAGCCCCGAAAACCTTTGTTCAAATGCCTGCAGATGCTCAATCAGCTTTTCATTGGACTCCACAACGGCATCTATATTTTCTTTATTCTTCTGGATGGTTACCCTTCCGACTGCCTTCTGCGCCTGAAGAACCTCATCCAGCGGAAATGAAAGCTCTTCTCCCAGCTCATCCAAAAGCTCTTCCATTTTTGCAATGCCCTGCTTTACCGTAATGTAAGAAACCTTCTGTGCTTTGTAAAGACTTTCAAAGTCCTTCTCAAGGCTTAACTCCTGCTCCCTGCGCATTTTGAAACATAGATCGGTAACCAGATACACAAAACACAAAATTGCCAGTCCCACAAGTCCAAGAAACAGATACTCTTCGGAATTGTTTATCATCAGATATAATTCAGCAATCGACAGTATCACCAGGCATACAATACTGATTGTCAGCTTTAACCTGGTATTCGTTGGTTTCTTCTCCTGTAATTCTTTGCCTTTTTCCATTTGCCTCATCCTTTTTGTTCGTTTCTTTTTCTGTTTATACCTATTCTACCATACAAACTATGATATGAAAATACTAATTATCCGTATAATACCGATAGGTATCATAAAACTCCTGCGGAACCTCCAGCGAATTGTTCTCCCGTTTTTTAATGCGCAGCTCCCACTCCCTCGCCTTCTCGTGGAACATCCGCTGCTGCGGTGCCATAGCCTCTGCAAAGGTCGCATTGGCCTTTAAGGCTTCCCGCAATTCCTTATTAAACGGACAGTATGTCGCCAGTATCTGACGGGATACCTTGTTCAGCTTCATTGCAGAATTGGCTTCGGAATAAATCCACATTTCATAATCACTTAAGAAAATTTCCCTGCTGTTATTTCTTGCACGCAGAATCTGCGATTTGATCTTTTCCCGCTTCTCCTCTGACAGGTTATGGTTCTTGCGGTAATACTGAATATAATCCATATATTCTGAGGTCAGCGATTTGTACTGTATATTATTCCACATAGCGCCCATCTCGCACCTGCAGTACTCCCAATGGAACCTGCCGAACGCCTTTGTCACAAGCTTGTGGATCTCATTCTCCGAAATGGCAGGGAACAAAAATCTTCCCGGCGTATCACGCCTTTTACCGGTAATTTCCTGCCACATAGAAGAAGCCGTTCCATAAACCGGAGCCAGAATGACATCCGGATATACATGCTTAATGACATGCTCTCTGTCAATCTGAATGGCCGGGTTTGTATACAATACCTCTCGCATAAAAATAGTAAAATCTTTTTTCTCCAGCTCTAAAATACTGTCACTAAGCTGCTTTTTTGAAACAAAAATACGCTCCAGATTTCCATAAATTTCATCCTGATAAAGTACCGGAACATAGGTAGAAAGCTTACCGTTTACAATTTTATTATTGCTGGTAAACATATTTTCAATCTCAAAAATAACCTTTCTGCGGTTATCTGCCAAATACTCTTTCTCCTGCTTCTCTGTAATTTTTCCGCTCCGCTGCTCCTTCCTTAAGCTGTCCCTGTAATCCTGTTCAAAGGAATCCCTCGACGGCTCCTTCTTGCCTCTGTAAATGGCTTCTAACCATTCCGGCATCGTATAAATCGGACATGCCAGCTTTTCCTGCTTTGCGTACATCGCCTGGCAGAAGAACAAAATCTGATCCTCCTCTAGCAGGCGTTCGTCCATGTAGCCATAATTTAAGAACAGCTTCACCGCCAGCGGCACATTCTTATTTTCAAACCACTTAAACAGGCAGTTCTGGTAAATTTTATAATAGAATCCGGTAATCTGCTTTTTGATCTTTCTCATATCATCCTGAACCGACAGACGATCCTTTGCGCTGACAAACGTATTCATAATGGAAACGATTTCTTTTTGCTCTTCCTTTTCTATGTAGGCAAATTTTAAAATCTGAAGAAGTGAATTCTGCAGTGATTCTAATATTTCTTCCCTCGGAGGCATCGGCGTTTCATCCGCATCCTCTGCCGCATCACCCTCTGTCTGCGAAGCATTGCTGTAAAAAGCAATCTCCTCCATATAACCGGAAACTGCCTCGCATGAATTCAAAATCTCCCGAATCACTCCGGCAATTTCACCGGCCTCATAAAATGCCATAGACGCGCTGTTATAATAAAATTTCTTATGCAGCTCCAGCGCCACCCTTGCGCGCTCCAGATAATACGCAGGCTTTTTTGTCCCGCAGGACAACAAAAAAGCATCTTCTGGATTTTTCTCCAAAAGCTGCTGCAGCGCTTTATCCGCCACATTTTGCGTTCCGTATATCTCCTTTAGCTCTCCATGCAGCTTTCCTGCTGATTCCAAAAGCAGCGCCCGCTCCTTCCAATAATCTGCAAGCTCCTGTTCCATAGAATGGACCACAATTCCCCGATAATCAAAATTACTGCCCAAAAAGCTTTCCAGCAGTCCGACGTCAATTGCCCGAAATGCATAAAAAACCGTATTCTCCTCTGCAATATAATCGCTCAGATATTCATTATAAAACAGATCGGTAATTCCTACCATCGTGCCCTTTTTCGCAACTCTTTGTACGCCATGGCCTTCCATGCGAATGCTACCTTTCGCAATCATCCCAAAAAAGCGGACCTGCTCGCCTTTTTTAAAGAGTACCGTACCTTTTTCAAACTGGTTTAATTCATTTCCTTTTAGAACTGTACCCATAAATTCCTCTCCATTCTATGCTTGTGATCGATCTTCATTGATCCGTCGTTTTACATACAGAACAATTATACTATTTTTTTTTATGTTCGTAAACAGAAATGAGAAATTTGATAGCATATTCTTGTAACAGTCGTTACACTTGCTGCACAGCTAGCAGCCATTCAATCAGAATGGCCAAGCAAGTCCATGTCTCCTTTCTGGATGCTGTGGGATACTCATTCTGTCGCCTTAATCCGCTCCACAAGGGAAATCCTTCTGGTAAAACGGACCGCACAGACCGAGAATACCGGCTGTTGTTCTCCGATTCCAGAATTGTTTTTTCAGCCCGGCAGCAAGGCCGCCGCTGGGCTGACACTTTTCCCTGATTGCTGAAGCGATACAATTACTCTCAAGTTCATCGGCTCTTCGTCTTCATCGCATTTTACATCATTGTATCATCCCGCAGAACCTCTGCCAGGTTGATTTTACGTATATTACGCCAGCCAAGATAATATGCAAATGCCACAATTCCC
>CANDKL010000047.1 GCA_947385255.1 uncultured Roseburia sp.
GGCCCTCTTGATTTCTGGAAGGACTTATAGTATATTTCTAAATAGGTATACGCTGTATAGATAAAAACATACAGGAAGCGGTATACGAGGAGGAAATGTAAAATGCAGGATGGTATCAGGATAGCCTTAGATGCGATGGGCGGGGATAATGCGCCGCAGGAGATTGTAAAGGGCGCCGTAGAAGCGGCAGTCATGCAGAAGGACCTTCACATCCTTCTGGTGGGGCGTAAGGATGCGGTAGAGCAGGAGCTTTCGAAGTTTTCCTGGCCGAAGGATCAGATTACCGTAATCCATGCAGAAGAGGTAATTGAGACAGCAGAGCCTCCGGTCATGGCGATCCGTAAGAAAAAGCAGTCATCCATTGTCGTTGGCATGAATATGGTGAAACAAAAGGAAGCGGATGCATTTGTGTCCGCGGGAAGCTCCGGTGCGATATTAGTCGGCGGACAGGTGATCGTCGGCCGAATCAAGGGCGTGGAGCGGCCGCCGCTGGCGCCGCTGATTCCGACGGAGAAGGGCGTATCCCTGTTAATCGACTGCGGGGCGAATGTAGATGCGAGGCCCTCGCATCTGGTGCAGTTTGCCAGGATGGGATCGATTTATATGCAGCATGTGGTCGGGATTCCGGAGCCGAGGGTTGCGATTGTCAATATCGGAGCGGAGGAGGAAAAGGGCAATGCCTTAGTCAAGGAGACCTTTCCGCTGCTGAAGGAATGCAGGGATATTCATTTTACAGGCAGCATTGAGGCAAGGGAGATTCCGCACGGGGCGGCGGATGTAATTGTATGCGAGGCGTTTACGGGGAATGTCATATTAAAGCTGTATGAGGGTGTTGGAGGTACATTTTTAAGTATGGTAAAGAAGGGGCTGATGGGTACCCTGCGCAGCAAAATCGGAGCCATGCTTATCAAACCGGCATTAAAGGAAACCATGAAATCATTTGATGCCTCTGCTTACGGAGGAGCGCCGCTTTTGGGATTAAACGGACTGGTGGTCAAGATACACGGCAATTCAACGGCAAACGAGGTCCAAAATGCCATCTTACAGTGCGTAACCTTTAAAGAGCAGGACATCAATGGTAAAATAAAAAAGAACATTACGGACTCCACCAAAGGGGATGAGTAGAAAGGAAGTATTGTATGGAATTTGAAAAACTGAAACAGATTATTGCAGAGGTACTGAATGTGGATGCGGACGAGATCACGATGGATACGACGTTTGTGGATGATCTTGGCGCGGATTCCCTGGATATTTTCCAGATTATTATGGGAATTGAAGAGGAATTTGATATTGAGATCCAGAATGAGGAAGCCGAGAAGATTGTGACTGTTTCCGATGCGGCGGAGCGGATTAAGGCAGCTTTGAACTAGCGGGCCGGAGGCTGGAAAATAGATAAAGCCCTAAAGGAGGGGCTTTGTCTATTTTTTGATTAATGGAACGATAAAAACGAAGGGAGAAAAAACATGAGTAAACAGGAGGATTTTCAGAACATCATCGGATACCAGTTCAATGACGCAAGGCTTTTAAAGCAGGCGCTGACGCACAGCTCTTATGCGAATGAAAAGCATATCAGAAAGCATCTTGACAATGAGCGCCTGGAGTTTTTGGGAGACGCCGTGCTTGAGGTTGTAACCAGTGAATATCTGTATTTACATTATTCGGAGCTTTCGGAGGGGGATCTGACGAAATTCCGCGCAAGCCTGGTGTGCGAGCCGACCCTGGCAGCCTGCGCGCCGCAGATACGGTTGGGGGATTTTATTCTTTTGGGAAAGGGCGAGGACAGGACCGGCGGAAGAAAGCGCAAGTCTATTTTATCGGATGCCTTAGAGGCCCTGATCGGGGCAATTTATTTAGATGGTGGTCTTACTAATGCAAAAGAGTTTATCCTGAGGTTTGTACTGACGGATATTGAGCACAAGAAGCTCTTTTATGATAGCAAGACTATCTTGCAGGAGTATGTTCAGGGGAATTGTGAAGGAACCCTAAAGTACAATGTGTTAGAGGAAAAGGGGCCGGATCACGATAAGAGCTTTACGGTGGAGGCCAGAATCGGAGATGAGGTGATCGGAACGGGAAGCGGGCATACCAAAAAGGCTGCAGAGCAGGAGGCCGCTTACCAGGCGCTTCTGATTTTAAATGCAGACAAGCTGAAGGAAGCGGTGCCCGGGCAGGGGGAAGGATGTATCTAAAAAGTATCGAAATGCAGGGGTTTAAGTCCTTTGCAAATAAAATTGTACTGGATTTTCACAATGGCATTACCGGAATTGTAGGACCGAACGGGAGCGGCAAGAGCAACGTATCGGATGCGGTGCGCTGGGTGCTGGGCGAGCAGAGCGCGAAGCAGCTGCGCGGACAGAGCATGCAGGACGTCATTTTTTCCGGCACGGAGAACCGGAAGCCGTTAAGCTTTGCTTATGTGGCGATTACGCTGGATAACTCGGATCATATGCTGGACATTGATTTTGAGGAGGTTACGGTTGCAAGGCGGGTGTACCGTTCCGGTGAAAGCGAATACCTTTTAAACGGGAGCGTATGCCGTCTGAAGGATGTCAACGAGCTGTTTTACGATACCGGAATCGGCAAGGAGGGGTATTCGATCATCGGCCAGGGCCAGATTGAAAAAATCCTAAGCGGCCGCCCGGAGGAGCGCAGGGAGCTGTTTGACGAAGCGGCAGGCATTGTAAAGTACAAAAAAAGAAAGGCAGATACACAGAAGAAGCTGGAAACGGAGCGGGAGAACCTTGTCCGTATCAACGATATTTTAAGTGAGCTGGAGCGTCAGGTGGGGCCGCTTAAGCGCCAGTCCGAGAAGGCCCGTACGTACTTAAACAAGAGGGAGGAGCTAAAGGGCTACGACGTCAATCTGTTCCTCCTCGAAATCGGGCGCATGGATACGCAGTTAAAGGAGACAGAGGAGAATTACCGGATTGCGGACGGGCAGCTAAAGGAGACCTCTGCGGCGTATGCGCAGGTGAAGAAGGAGTATGAGAGGGTCGAAGCGGCTATGGAAGAGGCCGGGAAGGAAATTGAAACGGTGAGGGAGCAGCTGAACCAGTCTGTGATTTTAAAGGAAAGGCTAGAAGGCGAGCTGAACGTTTTAAATGAGCAGCTGAAGGCAGCGGAGCTTTCGGATGCGCATTTAAAAAGCCGCGCTGCGCAAATCGAGCAGGACAGGCAGGAAAGGATCCGGCAGAGGGCAGAGTACCAGGCTAGGGAGGAGGAGCTGGTAAGGCGTCTGGCACAGGCAAATGAGCGCAGGCAAAGAGCGGAGACGGAATTAAAGACGCTGCAGGAGGAGCGGCAGAGCGGCACGGAGCGCATGGAGAACGGACAGAAGGAGCGGATGGAGCTGCTGAACAGAAGGGCGGCGTTTCAGGCTGAGCAGCAGAGGTACGATACGATGGCCGAGCAGGTGAACATCCGAAAGGCTCAGCTGAACCAGCGCCTGCTGCAGAGGAAAAGCGAGGAGTCGGATCTGGATGAAAAGCTTAAGGAACAGGAGAAGCTCTTAAAGGAGATACAGGAGACGACGGCGGAGCTTGGCGCAAGGGAGCGGCAGATGGCGGACGATCAGGCCGGATGGGAGCGGAAGCGTTCGGATACCGAGCGTGAAATTTCGGAGCAGACAGCCGGATATCACAGGGCGGCTTCCCGTCTGGAATCGCTGCGCAACATTGCGGAGCGCTACGACGGCTATGGAAACAGCATACGCCGCGTCATGGAGCAAAGAGAAAGGGAGCCCGGTATCTTAGGCGTGGTATCGGATTTGATCCAGGTGGAAAAGCGCTATGAAACGGCCATTGAAACGGCGCTCGGCGGCAGTATCCAAAATATTGTGACAAGCGACGAACAGACGGCAAAGCGGATGATTACATACCTCAAACAGAACCGTTTTGGCCGCGCAACCTTTCTGCCTTTAACTTCTGTGAAGGGGAAGGGCGGCATCAAAACGCCGGAGGCGCTTAAGGAGGAGGGCGTGATCGGGCTGGCTCATACGCTGGTGCAGAATGACAGCCGCTATGACGGCATTCTGGCGCAGCTTTTGGGCCGGGTTGTCGTAGTGGATACCATTGATCATGCGATTGCCCTGGCCAGGAAATACCGCTATTCGCTGTCGATTGTGACGCTGGAGGGAGAGTCCTTACGTCCCGGCGGCTCCATGACGGGCGGCGCCTTTAAAAACAGCAGCAGCCT
This sequence comes from uncultured Roseburia sp., assembly GCA_947385255.1. Lineage (GTDB taxonomy): Bacteria > Bacillota > Clostridia > Lachnospirales > Lachnospiraceae > Roseburia_B. The sequence continues at coordinate 4,195 of CANDKL010000047.1, forward strand.
TTTAGGCAGAAATCGTGAGATAGAGGAGCTGTCCGTACAGGTAAAGCAGCTGCAAAAGGCTCTGGAGGAGAAACGGGCGCGCAAAGAGGAAATTTTGACGGCGCAGGCACTTCTGGCAGACGATTTGGAGGAGATTCGAAAAACGCTGCAGCAGCAGTATTTATCCGAAAATACAGTACAGGGCGAGATTCTGCGCATCCGCGGGCAAAAGGAGGAGGGCGCAGGCGAATGGAAGACTCTGCAGGAGGAGCGTGCGAAGCTGGATAAACAGCTGACGGAGCTGAAACGGGAAAAAATGCAGGTGTCTGAGGAAATCAAAGCCGCGGATCAGAGAGAGGCGGAGATTGAAAACGAAACCCGGCAGGTGCAAAAGGAGATGGATGAAAAAACTTCTTTGGAGGAGCGCGCGGCAAAAGCCTTTTCTGAGGTACAGATGGAGGAAGCCAACATCCGCCAGCGGGCAGAGTTTGCCGGAGAAAACAAAAAGCGTGTCACAATAGAAATCGAAAAAACGGATTTGCAGCTTGTCATGCTTTCCGAAGAGGCCGAAGCGGCAAGAAGGGACGCAGAGCAGAAAAAGGAGAGTATGGAGCAAATCCGGCAGACGCTTGCCGTGTCCGAAGAGGAAATGATTAGGCAGGAGCAAAGGCTTGAGGAAAGAACTGCAGAAAATAAGCAGATGGCCGAGGAGCAGAAGGGCTTTTTTGGGAAGCGCGAGGAAATTTCCGGACGCATGCACGATTTGGACAAGGAGCTTTTGCGCTTAAGCAGTCAGAAGGAAAAGCTTACGGAGGCGAGAGAACGCCAGACGAATTATATGTGGGAGGAGTACGAGCTGACGTATCATGCCGCAAAAGAGCTCTGGAACAGTGCGTATGGCGATTTCCATGAGCTCAAGAAGCTGATTGCGCAGCTAAAGGATGAAATCCGCAGTCTGGGGGACGTCAATGTCAATGCGATTGAGGAGTATAAAGAGGTTTTTGAGCGCTATGAATTTTTGAAGGCGCAGCATGACGATCTGGTAGAAGCGGAGGCGGTTTTAGTTGGCATCATTGAGGAGCTGGACGAGGGCATGCGCAGGCAGTTTTCCGAAAAGTTCGAAGAGATCCGCCGGGAATTTAACAAGGCCTTTCAGGAATTATTCGGCGGCGGAAAGGGAACGTTAGAGCTGGTGGAGGATGTGGATATCTTAGAATGCGGCATCCGCATCATTGCCCAGCCTCCCGGCAAGAAGCTGCAGAATATGGTTCTGCTCTCCGGCGGGGAGAAGTCCTTAACGGCGATTTCTTTGTTGTTTGCGATTCAGAATTTAAAGCCCTCGCCGTTTTGCCTGCTGGACGAGATTGAGGCGGCGTTAGACGATTCGAATGTCGGGCGTTTTGCAAAATATCTGCACAAGCTGACGAAGGATACGCAGTTTATTGTCATTACACACAGAAGGGGCACGATGGCCTCGGCCGATCGGCTGTATGGAATTACCATGCAGGAAAAGGGCGTATCTACACTGGTGTCGGTGGATTTGATAGAAGGGGATTTGACAAAATAAGAAAAAGAAGGAGCAGATCAAAATGGGTAAGGAAAGAAAAGGTTTTTTTGGACGTCTGGTGGCAGGGCTGACAAAGACAAGGGAACATATCGTATCCGGAATCGACTCGATTTTCAGCGCGTTTTCCAGTATTGACGACGATTTCTATGAGGAAATCGAAGAGATTCTGATTATGGGCGATCTGGGTGTAAAGGCGACGGAGGCGATTCTTCAAAGTCTGAAAACGAAGGTAAAGGAGCAGAGGATTAAAGAACCAAAGGCCTGTAAGCAGCTTTTGATTGACAGCATCAAGGAGCAGATGCAGGTGGAGGAGACGGCCTACCGCTTTGAGGAGGAGACGTCGGTTGTGCTGGTGATTGGCGTCAACGGCGTAGGCAAGACGACAACGATTGGAAAGCTCGCGGGCAAGCTTAAGGCTCAGGGCAAAAAGGTTGTGATTGCGGCAGCCGACACCTTCCGCGCGGCGGCAGGGGAACAGCTGGCAGAGTGGGCAAACCGGGCAGGCGTGGAGATGATCGGCGGACAGGAGGGCGCCGATCCGGCCTCTGTCATTTATGACGCGACTGCTTCCGCAAAATCCAAAGGAGCAGATGTTTTGCTGTGCGATACAGCGGGCAGGCTGCACAACAAAAAAAATCTGATGGAAGAGCTGCGCAAAATCAATCGGATTATTGATAAGGAATATCCGGACGCTTACCGGGAAACATTAGTAGTATTGGATTCTACGACCGGGCAGAATGCACTGTCGCAGGCGAAGCAGTTCGGCGAGGTGGCGGACATTACAGGGATTGTCCTGACCAAGATGGACGGAACGGCCAAGGGCGGTATTGCGGTGGCAATCCAGTCTGAGTTAAATATCCCGGTAAAATATATCGGCGTAGGAGAGACGATAGACGATTTGCAGAAATTCAATGCGGATGAATTTGTGGACGCGTTGTTTCAAAAAGAGGACGAGAAGGAGTAAAGGCAGATGTTGACATTAGACAAATTTGAAGAGGCCAGTGAAAAGGTCAGCGAGGTGACACTTGAGACAAAGCTGGTATACAGCAATTACTTAAGCGGACAGACCGGCAATAAGGTCTATTTAAAGCCGGAAAATATGCAGTTTACAGGGGCCTATAAGGTGCGCGGCGCCTATTACAAAATCAGCACGCTCTCCGGCGAGGAACGTGCGAGAGGGCTGATTACCGCATCCGCTGGCAACCATGCCCAGGGCGTGGCGTATGCGGCGAAATGCTACGGCGCAAAGGCGGTGATTGTCATGCCGACCACGACGCCTTTGATTAAGGTCAACCGCACGAAGAGCTACGGCGCGGAGGTGGTTCTGTACGGAGATGTCTATGACGAGGCCTGTGCCTACGCCTATGAGCTGGCGGAGAAGAACGGATATACGTTTATCCATCCGTTTGACGATCTTGCGGTTGCGACCGGGCAGGGGACGATTGCTATGGAGATTTTTAAGGAGCTCCCGCTGGTGGAGTATATTCTGGTGCCAATCGGCGGCGGCGGGCTTGCGACGGGAGTTTCGGTGCTGGCAAAGTTTTTGAACCCGAACATCCGGGTCATTGGCGTGGAGCCGGCCGGGGCGAGCTGCATGAAGGCATCCTTTGAGGCGGGCGAGGTGACGACGCTGCCGCAGGTCAATACGATTGCGGACGGTACGGCGGTAAAGACGCCGGGCGAAAAGATTTTCCCTTATATCAAAGAAAATCTGGACGACATCATTACGGTAGAGGACGACGAGCTGGTCGTTGCGTTTTTGGATATGGTGGAAAATCACAAGATGGTAATCGAAAACTCCGGGCTTTTGACCGTTGCGGCGTTAAAGCATCTGAATATCAAGGGAAAGCGCGTGGTGGCAATTTTAAGCGGCGGAAATATGGACATTATTACAATGTCATCTGTCGTACAGCAGGGCCTCATTCTGCGCGATCGGATTTTTACGGTGTCCGTGCTTCTGCCGGATAAGCCGGGCGAGCTGACGAAGGTGGCGGATACGATTGCAAAGGCGCAGGGAAATGTCATTAAGCTGGAGCACAACCAGTTTGTCAGCATCAACCGGAATACGGCGGTGGAGCTTCGGATTACGATGGAGTGCTTCGGGACAGAGCATAAGCGCCAGATTATGAAGGCGCTTGAAAAGGCGCAGTATAAGCCGAAGCAGGTGCGGACGAGTCTGTAGCGGCAGGCAGAAGAGGATGAGGGTATTTGGGAAAAACAGAATGGAGGAAGCCTGCGATGAGTGATTTGCAGAGGATACCTGGAGTGGGGAAAAATATGGAGCAGCATCTGCATCATATCGGGATTATGTGCATTGCGGATTTGAAGGGGAAGGATCCGGAGGAGCTGTATCATAAGGATTGCCTGTATAAGGGATTTCGGGATGACAGGTGCGTGCTGTATGTGTTTCGGTGCGCGGTGTATTATGCGGAGCATGAGGAGCGTGATCCTAAGAAGCTGAAGTGGTGGTATTGGAAGGATAAGGAGTATCCGGAGAAATAGCTTTTAAAGAAGCGGGGCCCAGAGAAGGAGCTTCTCTGGGCTGGCTGCTGAGGCTGGCTTTTAAGCATTTTTATGCACGTCTCTTTTTAAAAGCTGATAAACGGCTGCGGCAATCGGTACCCCAAGGAACATGCCGGCAATTCCCAGAACGCCGCCGCCAATTGTAACAGCCGCAAGCACCCAGATTCCCGGCAGTCCGATCGAAGAACCGACCACGCGGGGATAAATCAGATTGCCCTCCAGCTGCTGTAATATGGACAGATAAATCAGGAAAATGAGCGCCTGTACCGGAGAAACGGTAAAAATCATAAAGGCGCCGACTACCGCGCCGATATAGGCGCCTGCTACCGGGATGAGCGCGGTAAACCCAATCAGGCAGCCAATCATGGCAGCATAGGGCAAGCGGAGCAGAAACATGCCGAGCATGCATAAAAGGCCCAGCACAACGGCTTCGGTGCACTGTCCGACAATAAAGCTGTGGAACGAGCTGTCTAAGATCCCGATGACATAATAAAATTTATCCGTCAGCTTTTTCGGCAGGTAATGGGTCAAAAGCAGCTTTAGCTGTCCGCCGATTTTTTCCTTTCCGGCCAGCAGGTAGATGGAGAAGATAAACGCGACCAGTCCGGTGACGAGCGTCGAAAACAGAGAGGAGACAACGCTTGCAGCGATGCCCATGGCCCCGCCCAGTCCGCTTGCCAGGATGTCCATAAGCTTGGTAAGGGCCTTCTGCCAGTCCATCTCACTGCCCGAAAACACGGTATCGCTGCCTTCGAGCAGGGAGCCGATCGGCAGATTGTCCTCCATCCATCGGAAACCGGCGCTTAATGCCCCTGGCAGCTCTTCAAACAGAATCTGCAGGCAGCGGACAAGCTCCGGCACAATCATCCCTACGATCAAAACGGCAATGCAGAGAATACTGATAAAAGCAAGCACCATGCTGAGCGGACGGCGCAGCTTTGCGGCTGTTCCGGTTTGTGCGGCAGGCTTTAGGAGCCGTTCAAAAAAGGTCATGAGGATGTTTACGATATAAGCAATGACACAGCCGAGCAGCAGGGGCATTGCAGCGCCAAGGGCAAGGCGGATTAGACCGGTAAAGGCGGTCCAATAGTGCATGATCCAAAAAAGAATCAGGACGGTAACACCAAACCGCAGGCAGCTTTTCCATTTGAGTTCCATAAGGTTCCTCCTTTTGTCTGAACTGTTACAGTATTATAACAGGAATGCGGACAGGTTTCAACTCCATCCGTATTGACATTGCAGGCTGCATGAACTATGATGGAACCGTTCAGGCAAGCGGAACTGTTACACGATGAGGACTGTTTGTAATACCAGCCGGAGGTAAGAAAATATGAAATTTATGCGCCAGTTTTGTATCATTTTGTTTGTTTCTTTTCTGGGAGAAATGCTGTATGCTTTATTGCCCCTTCCTGTTCCCGCAAGCGTTTATGGGCTGATTCTGATGCTTTTGGCTCTGCTGACAGGCCTGATAAAGCCGGAGCAGATCAGCGGGGCGGCCGATTTTCTGATTGAGATTATGCCGGTCATGTTCATTCCGGCAGCGGTGGGGCTGTTGGATTCCTGGTCCTTTTTGAAGCCGGTCTGGTTTCCGATGATTTTTATTACGGCTGTGACGACAGTGGCTGTTATGGCTGTGACCGGACGGGCGACGCAGCATCTGATCCGGAGGGGCGGACAAAGGAAGGATGGCAAACAAGGGGGAGGGCAGAAATGAAGCCTGTTTTGACGGATTCGGTTTTTTTCGGAGCGGTGTTAAGCCTTGCCGCCTATGAGGCAGGGCTGCTTTTGAAGAAAAAATGGAAGCTTGCGGTTTTGAACCCGCTGCTGATTGGAACGGCCTGCGTGATGGCGGTGCTGCTGCTTTTTGATGTGGAGTACGAGCATTACAACGAAAGCGCAAAGTACATCAGCTATCTGCTGACGCCGGCTACCGTATGCCTGGCGCTGCCCCTCTACCGGCAGTTTCATCTGCTGCGGCAGAATGGAAGGGCTGTAGCGGGCGGGATTGCCGCGGGTGTATTGACAAGCCTGGCCGGCGTTTTTTTGCTGGCGAAGCTGTTTGGGCTGACCCATGAGCAATATGTGACGCTGCTTCCCAAGTCGATTACGACAGCCATCGGGATTGGTATTTCAGAGGAGCTGGGCGGGATTACGACGATTACGGTCGCCGCCATAATTGTCACAGGAATTCTAGGAAATGTCATCGCGGAGCTGGTGTGCAGAATCTTTCACATTGAAGAGCCTGTGGCGAAGGGACTTGCGCTTGGCACGGCCTCCCATGCCATCGGTACGGCGAAGGCGATGGAAATGGGAGAAATTGAGGGTGCGATGAGCAGCCTTGCGATCGCGGTTGCAGGACTTGTAACCGTGTTTGGGGCGTCTGTGTTTGCAAAGCTGATGTAGTAAAAAAAGAATGGAAAAGGAGAATAAAAAGCGATGAAAGAAATGGTGTATCAGGTTACAAATCCTATGGGGGTTCATGCTAGGCCATGTGCGCTGCTGGCGCAGTGCTGTGTTAATTTTAAGAGTATCATTACGGTAACCGCGGGCGGAAAAACAGCGGACGGGCGCAATGTGCTGGACTTGCTGGCATTAAAGGCAGGTACGAAAGATACTTTGGTGATTCAGGTGAACGGAGAGGATGAGGATCAGGCGATCGCTGCGGTCCGGGAGGTCATTGACAGAGAGTTCGACGAAAAGAGGGCGGCGGCTTTGTTAAAAATCGCTTTTTTTGGTACGAAGGATTACGACCGGATCTTTTTCAGCGAGCTGACAAAGGATAAGGGAGAGGGAACCTATAATTCAGATATTCGGTATTTTACTTCGAATTTAGGACCAGAGACGGTGAATCTGGCGGACGGCTTCGATGCGGTTTGTGTCTTTGTCAACGACAATGTGTCGCGTCCGGTAGTGGAGCGCTTAAAGGAATGCGGCGTACGTTTGATTTTACTGCGCTGCGCGGGCTTTAATAACGTGGATTTGGAGGCGGCCAGAGACTGCGGCATGACCGTGCTGCGCGTACCGGCTTATTCGCCTTATGCGGTAGCGGAGCATGCTATGGCCATTGTCCAGGAGGCGAACCGGCGTCTTCACAAGGCCTATAACAAGGTAAAAGACAACAATTTTGCCTTAAGCGGGCTTTTGGGCGTGGATCTGCACAATAAGGTGGCCGGAATTGTGGGCACCGGAAAAATCGGCGTCTGCATGGCGCGGATCTGTAAGGGCTATGGAATGACAGTGCTTGGCTGGGATGCGTATCCCAACGAGGAGCTGGAGAAGGAGGGGCTTTTGACCTATGTGGAGAAGGAGGAGCTGTTTTCGCGTTCGGATTTGATTTCTCTGCATGCGCCGCTGTTTCCCGGCACGCATCATATTGTAAATGCAGAGAGCATTGAGCAAATGAAGGATACAGTGATGTTGGTCAATACGGCAAGAGGGATGCTTGTCGATACGGAGGCGTTGATTGCCGCATTGAAACGGGGGAAATTTCAGGCAGTCGCTCTGGATGTGTATGAAGGAGAGGATGAAAATGTCTATACGGATCGCAGTGATAAGATTATCACGGACGACATTACGGCCAGGCTTTTGATGTTCCCGCAGGTGGTTGTGACCAGCCATCAGGCGTTCTTTACGAGAGAGGCGATGCAGGCGATTGCAGTCGTTACGATGGAGAATGCCAGGAATTTTAACGAAGGAAATGCGTTTGGCGGGGCAGAGGTGAAGGCCTGACAGGCTGTATGACACCTATAGATGACAGAAGAATCAGCAAAAGAATTTTTAGAAAACAGGAGGGCAAGAGGAACAGTATGGAGTGGAAACCGGTAAAAGAAGGAAAGGTACGCGAGGTGTACGATGCAGGAGATTGCATGATCATTGTGGCGACGGACAGGATCTCTGCATTTGACCATATTTTGAAAAATGAAATTACAGCAAAGGGCAGAGTTTTGACACAGATGTCAAAGTTCTGGTTTGATTTTACAAGGGATATTGTGCCGAATCATATGCTTTCTATTGATACGGCGGATATGCCGGAGTTTTTCCGCCAGGATCGCTTTTGCGGCAGCAGCATGAAATGTAAAAAGCTTGCCATGCTTCCAGTCGAATGTATTGTGCGCGGTTATATTACAGGAAGCGGCTGGGAAAGCTATCAGAAAAACGGCGCAGTCTGCGGTATCCGCTTGCCGGAGGGCTTAAGGGAATCCGACCGTCTGCCGGAGCCTGTTTATACTCCGACGACAAAGGCAGAGCTGGGGCTGCACGACGAGCATATTACGTTTGAGGAAAGCGTGGAAATCTTAGAAAAGCTCTATCCGGGCAAGGGCGCGGAATATGCCGGGAGGGTGAAGGACTGCACGCTTGCGCTCTATCAGAAATGTGCGGAATATGCTTTAAGCAGAGGCATTATTATTGCAGACACCAAATTTGAGTTCGGCCTGGACGAGGCGGGCAATCTGGTTCTCGGAGACGAAATGCTCACCCCGGACAGCTCGCGCTTCTGGCCGCTTGACGGCTATGAACCGGGCAGATCACAGCCCTCCTTTGATAAGCAGTTTGTCCGTGACTGGCTGAAGGCAAATCCGGGCAGCGATTATCTGCTTCCGGCAGAAATTGTGGAGAAGACGGCTGCAAAATACGAAGAGGCGTTTGAACTGCTGACCGGTGAGAAATTTTCAAAATAAGGCAGGCAGCCGGTAACCGTTCAGACGGCCACGATCGGATGCGGCAGGTGCATCAGAAAGAGGGAAGGACATATGGACAACCAGATAGAGCAAAACGGCCTGCATGAAGAATGCGGCGTGTTTGGAATGTATGACCCGGACGGCGGGGATGTGGCGCAGGCCATTTATTACGGACTGTTTGCCTTGCAGCACAGAGGACAGGAAAGCTGCGGCATTGCGGTCAGCAACACGAAGGGGCCGAAGGGGAAGGTGCTTTCACACAAGGATATGGGGCTTGTAAATGAGGTTTTTACAGAGGAGACACTTAAGCGGATGAACGGCAATATCGGCGTGGGGCATGTGCGGTATTCGACGGCGGGGGCTTCTGTCAGGGAAAATGCGCAGCCGCTGGTGTTAAACTATGTAAAGGGCACGCTTGCCTTAGTGCATAACGGAAATTTGATCAATGCGGCAAAGCTGCGGCACGAGCTGGAATATACGGGGGCGATTTTTCAGACGACGATTGATTCAGAGGTCATCGCGTACTATATTGCCAGAGAGCGTTTAAAGACGAAGTCCGTAGAGGATGCGGTTGTCCGCGCATGTCAGAGGATTCGGGGAGCGTATTCTCTGGTGCTGATGAGTCCGCGGAAATTAATCGGCGCAAGGGATCCGTTCGGCTTTCGGCCGCTGTGCATCGGCAGGCGGGAGCATGCGTATATTCTGGCCTCGGAAACCTGCGCGCTTGAGACGATCGGCGCAGAGTTTGTCCGGGATGTGCTGCCGGGCGAGGTTGTGACGATTACGCAGGACGGAGAGCTTTGGTCGGATACCTCCCTTTGCCTGCCGCGGGAACGGGAAGCAAGATGTGTGTTTGAATATATTTATTTTGCAAGGCCGGACAGCCATATCGACGGAGTGTCTGTATATGCATCGCGGATTCTGGCCGGACGTTATCTGGCAATGGATTCCCCGGTGGACGCGGATCTGGTGACAGGCGTGCCGGAATCGGGCAATGCGGCGGCGTTAGGCTATGCGATGGAATCGGGGATTCCTTATGGTACTGCATTTGTCAAAAACGGCTATGTAGGCCGGACGTTTATCAAGCCCAGGCAGAGCAGCAGGGAATCAGGCGTCCGGATCAAATTAAATGTCTTGAAGGAAGCGGTAAACGGCAAACGTGTCATTATGATTGACGATTCGATAGTAAGAGGAACAACCTGCGATCGGATTGTCGGAATGCTGCGGGATGCAGGTGCTGCGGAGGTGCATGTGCGCATCAGCTCGCCTCCGTTTCTG
>CANDKL010000048.1 GCA_947385255.1 uncultured Roseburia sp.
CGATTCGCATTTATCTTTTTGGGACACGCCTGATTCACAAGGCAGAGCTGTTGACGCTGGAGCGGGAGATTGCATCCCAGCTGTTCCCCAGACAGCAGATGGAGATTAAAATTGTGGAGAGGTTTCGTCTTTCCGGCCAGTATACCGCCAGAAAGCTGATGGATCTCTACGGGGACAGCATTGCCGGCGAGCTGCGCGCCTACAGCCTGCTGCTGTATAGCGTGTACCGCAGCGCCAGTATTACTTTTTCGGAAGAGAACCAGATGCAGCTCGTATTGGAGGATACTATAGTTGCCAGAGAGCGCGCCGAGGAGCTGGTGCGCATTCTGGAGAAAATTTTCTGCGAGCGCTGCGGCATGGATTTGGCCGTGGAGCTGTCCTTTCAGCCCTCTAAGGGCGGCAGCTATATTCAGAAGGCGGATCGCATGATAAAACAGGAGATTCGAAACGTCGTCCATTTGGCTGGCGTTACAGAACAAAAGTCCGAGGAGAACCAAAAAGCACAGGAGAATCTGCCGGACAGGCCCCAAAAGCATAAAAAACCCTCCAATCCGGATGTGATTTATGGACGGGATTTTGAGGATGAAGCAATTGCCATAGATAAAATTGCGGGTGAGATGGGAGAGGTGACCATCCGCGGGCAGGTAATCGAATTTGAGAGCCGTGAAATCCGCAACGAAAAGACGATTCTGATTCTCACCGTTACGGATTTTACCGATACGATTGTACTGAAAATTTTTTCCCGAAACGAAGCAGTGCCGGAATTAAAGGAGCATTTGAAAAAAGGAGCCTTTCTGAAAATCAAAGGCGTTACCACGATTGATAAATTTGACGGCGAGCTGACCATAGGATCCATTGCCGGGATCAAAAGGGCGCAGGATTTTCGCAGCGCCAGAATGGACAACAGTCCGGTAAAGCGCGTGGAGCTGCATTGCCATACCAAGATGAGCGATATGGACGGCGTGTCCGACGTGAAGGATATCATCAAGCGTGCGATCAAATGGGGGCACAAGGCGATTGCGATTACCGATCACGGCGATGTGCAATCCTTCCCGGAGGCGAACCATGCCATTCCGGGAGACAGTGATTTTAAAGTGATTTATGGTATGGAGGCCTATCTGGTAGACGATTTAAAATCCATGGTAGAGCAGGCGAGGGGACAGAGCTTAGACGATACTTATGTCGTGTTCGATTTGGAGACGACGGGATTTAGTCCCAATCTGCACAAAATCATAGAGATCGGTGCGGTAAAGGTAGAAAACGGAAGCATTACAGACCGGTTTTCAACCTTTGTCAATCCGGAGGTTCCGATTCCCTATCACATTGAGACGCTGACGGGTATCCACGACGATATGGTGTTAGACGCGCCCAAAATAGAAGAGATTCTGCCTGCGTTTATGGAATTCTGCCAGGGGGCCGTCATGGTCGCCCACAATGCAGACTTCGATATGAGCTTTATCAAGTACAATGTAAAGCAGCAGGGACGGACAGAGACGTTTACGGTTTTGGATACCGTAGCGCTCTCCCGGACACTTTTGCCGGGATTAAACCGGTTTAAGCTGGATACGGTTGCAAAGGCTCTGGGAATTTCACTGCAGAATCACCATCGCGCCGTAGACGATGCGGAGTGTACGGCAGAAATTTTTATCAAGCTGATACAGAAGCTAAAGGAGCGGGGCATTGCAGATTTGGATCAGCTGGAGGCGCTTTCCGTATCCGATCCCGGCGTCATCGGCAAGATGCCGACCTATCATGCGATTGTTCTGGCTGCCAATGATATCGGCCGGATCAATCTGTATCGTCTGGTTTCCCTGTCCCATCTGACGTATTTTCACGGCCGTCCAAGGATTCCGAAGACGGAGTTGATAAAGTACAGGGAGGGATTGATCCTTGGCTCTGCCTGTGAGGCGGGAGAGCTGTACCAGGCGCTGTTAAACGGCAGGCCGGGAGAGGAGATTGCGCGTCTGGCAGAATTTTATGACTATCTGGAAATTCAGCCGCTCGGCAATAATCAATTTATGCTGGAGAATGAAAAAAGCCCGGTGGAGAGCATTCAGGATCTGCAGGAGCTGAACCGCAAAATCGTGAAGCTGGGCGAGCAGTTCCACAAGCCGGTTGTGGCGACCTGCGATGTCCATTTTCTGGATCCCGAGGATGAAGTGTACCGCCGGATTATTATGGCGGGCAAGGGCTTTAAGGACGCGGATAACCAGGCGCCTCTGTTTTACCGCACCACAGAGGAAATGCTGGAGGAATTTATGTACCTGGGCAGCGAAAAGGCCGAGGAAATCGTGATTACAAATCCGAACAAAATCGCGGATATGTGCGAGAAAATCGCCCCGGTGCGCCCGGACAAATGCCCGCCGGTCATTCCGGATTCCGATAAGCTTCTGCGCGCTATCTGCCACAATAAGGCACATGAAATGTACGGGGAAACGCTGCCTGCTATCGTAGAGGAGCGGCTGGAGCGCGAGCTGAATTCCATCATATCCAACGGCTATGCCGTTATGTACATCATCGCCCAGAAGCTGGTGTGGAAGTCCAATGAGGATGGTTATCTGGTTGGCTCGCGCGGCTCCGTCGGCTCCTCGTTTGTGGCTACAATGTCCGGTATTACGGAAGTAAACCCATTGCAGGCGCATTATCTCTGTCCGCATTGCCATTACAGCGACTTTGATTCACCGGAGGTAAAGGCGTTTTCCGGAAGGGGAGGCTGTGATATGCCCGATAAGCTCTGTCCGGTCTGCGGCCATCCGCTCGGCAAGGAGGGCTTTGATATTCCGTTCGAAACCTTTCTTGGATTTAAGGGCAATAAGGAGCCGGATATCGATCTGAACTTTTCGGGAGAATACCAGAGTAAAGCGCATGCCTACACAGAGGTGATATTCGGCTACGGCCAGACCTACCGGGCCGGAACGATCGGTACACTTGCCGATAAAACGGCATTCGGTTATATTAAAAATTATTTTGAGGAACGCGGAATACATAAAAGAAACTGCGAGGTCGGCCGGATTGTTCAGGGCTGTGTCGGCGTACGCCGGACTACAGGGCAGCATCCGGGCGGGATTATCGTGCTTCCAGTGGGGGAGGAAATTGATTCCTTCACCCCGGTGCAGCATCCGGCAAATGATATGACGACCAATATTGTCACCACGCACTTTGACTACCATTCCATCGATCATAATTTGCTGAAGCTGGATATACTCGGACACGATGATCCGACCATGATCCGTATGCTGCAGGATTTGACCGGACTCGATCCGCAGACGATTCCGTTAGATGACGCGGCGGTGATGTCCTTATTTAAAAATACAGACGCCCTGGGCGTAACGCCTGAGGAAATCGGCGGCTGTGCATTGGGTGCGCTGGGCATACCGGAATTTGGTACGGATTTTGCCATGCAGATGGTCATGGATGCAAAGCCGCAGGAATTTTCCGATCTGATCCGTATTTCCGGCCTTTCTCACGGAACCGATGTGTGGCTGGGCAACGCGCAGACCCTGATTCAGGAGGGCAAGGCGACCATTTCCACTGCGATCTGTACCCGTGACGACATCATGGTCTACTTAATCCATATGGGCTTAGACAGCGAGCTGTCGTTTACCATTATGGAATCCGTCCGAAAAGGAAAGGGCTTAAAAGAAGAATGGGAAAAGGAAATGCTCGATCACGGCGTGCCGGAATGGTACATCTGGTCCTGTAAGAAAATCAAATACATGTTTCCGAAGGCGCATGCGGCTGCATACGTTATGATGGCATGGCGTATCGCATATTGTAAAGTGTTTTATCCGCTGGCTTATTACGCGGCCTATTTCAGTATCCGTGCCACGGGCTTTAGCTACGAGCTCATGTGTCAGGGAGAGGAACGGCTGGGCTATTTTATGCGGGATTATGAAAAGCGTAAGGACAAGCTGACGAAGAAGGAGCAAGATACCTACCGCGACATGCGTATTGTGCAGGAAATGTACGCCAGAGGGTTTTCCTTCTGGCCGTTAGATATCTATCGTGCGCAGGCAGCGCGCTTTCAGATTATAGACGGGAAACTGATGCCTTCCCTGGGTACGATTGAAGGAATGGGGGAAAAGGCGGCGGAGGCGGTAGAGGAAGCTGCCAAAAACGGGCCGTTTTTGTCGAAGGATGATTTCCGTGAGCGGACCAAGGTGAGTAAGACCGTGATTGATTTGATGGCGGATATGGGGATTTTAGCGGATCTGCCGGAGTCGAACCAGCTGTCGCTGTTTGATTTTGCCGGGTGATAAAAAGAATAGAAATGAAAAATACCGCAGCTGTAATAGCTGCGGTAATGAAAAAGCCGATAGTCGGACTCGAACCGACGACCTACGCATTACGAATGCGTCGCTCTACCAACTGAGCCATATCGGCTTGTCAAACGACACTATGAAAGTATACATTGTTTTGACAGAAAATGCAAGTGTTTTTTGAAAAAAATTTTAAAAACAGGGGATGGATGAAACATGAGATATGCTTGTGCGGTCTATTATAAGAGGTTATCGGAAGCAGAGGGGCGTGGGCAGGAGGTGCAGAGAACTGTGTCGGCAGAGCTTCTTAAGGCTGCTTTCCGGGGTTTTTTTGGGATAAAGCTTCGGGAGGAGCATATGATACGGACGCCTGACGGGAAGCCCTGGTATAACGGTGCGCCAGGGTGTTTTTTTAATATCAGCCATTGTACGTCGGCTGTTGCGGTCGCAGTGGCAAAAAACCCGGTAGGGGTAGATGTGGAGGGAATGCGCCGGGTCAGGCGCCGGACGGTGGAACGGTGCTGCAGCAAAAAAGAGATCGGGTATGTGCTTGAAGAAGAGAAGACCGGGGCGGTAAGAAGCGATGAACTGTCGGAAGCGGAGGCGAAACGTTTTTTAAAGCTGTGGACATTGAAGGAAAGCTATGTAAAGATGACGGGAGAAGGCCTGCGGGCTCCGCTTGCAGATATTTGCTTTGGCGCCTCCGACGTCCGGGAGGCGGAGCCCGGGATTTTCATCTGGAAAAAGCCCGGGCAGTATATCTCCTGCCTGTATACACGGGCAGAGGGAATCGCAATAGCGCTTACGCTGCAGCAGCCGGCTTTTGGTGCGGATGCGGGAATTTTGTGGATTCCGTATGCATCTAAAGCGGCAGGCTCAGTTGTTTAACAGGCAGGCAATCAGCCGGTCATTGTCCTCTGGCTTCATCACGCAGAAACGGATATATTTCTGATCCAGAAACGGAAAGGTGGAGCAGTCCCGGATCATAAGCCTTTCACGGATGGCGCGGTCAAATAAATCCTGTGAGGTGACGCCCTCCTTCTGGATTCTGGCAAGCATAAAATTCGCGCTTGGTTTGTAAACCAGGAAATCAGGGCTGTTTTGTAAGGCTTGGCTCATACGGGTGCGCTCTGAGGAAATCAGCCTTTTTGTTTCCTGGATATACTGCTTGTCGGAAAACATCAGCTCACCGGCGATGACAGCAAGCGAATTGATGGTCCAGGGATTCTGCCTGGTATTGATGGACTTGATCAGGTCGTGGTTGCCTGTAATGGCGTAGCCGAGCCGAAGTCCCGGGGAGGCGAAAAATTTGGAGGTTCCGCGCAGAATAATAATATTGTTATAATAATGAGTCAGCGGGACGGAGGTGATTTCCTCCATGTCTTCTGCAAATTCCACATAGGTCTCGTCCACCATGACAAAAATATCATATTGCTTGCAGATATCTAAAATGCGGCGCATTTCGGCTCTTGTAATGGAGGAAGAGGTCGGATTGTTTGGGTTGCAGATCACCAAAAGATCGATGCTTTCATTTAAATGAGCTGTAAAATCCGCAAGATCCAGACGGAACCGGTTGGATTCTTGGAGCGGATAATAATGCGTGGCGCCGCCGCCCAGATAAATTTCCCGTTCGTATTCGGAATAGGTAGGGCCTAAGACCATGGCCTTTTTCGGATGTTCGATTTGGATAAACAGCGAAATCAGCTCCGTAGAGCCATTACCTACAATTATATTTTCAAAATCGGAACGGACATATTCTGCAATACAGCGGCGCAGCGAGGTATACTCCCTGTCCGGATACGTCGTAATGGCATCCAAATGTGTGCTAAGCGTCTGCTTTAGGTTGGGCGAGATGCCAAGCGGATTGACATTTGCGGAAAAATTGGTGATATCTTCCTTTTTGATGCCGTAAAATTTTTCGATTTTTTCCAGATCACTGCCGTGAAAATGATCCTTGTGTTTTAACATTGTGAAATACCTCCGGTTGAATTTATAAGACAAATCGTTTATAATAGCCTGTAGCTGTAATTAATTATAACCATTTCAGATGAAAAAGCAACAGATTGCCAGGAGGAAACGTGCGTAAGCGGATTAGAGAACTTGCAGAAGGCAAAATAGAATGTGCAGAGCCAAACGCGGCATTTTCTGTCGAACGAATTGAATTAGAGGTGTTAGAGGGAGAGGATTACAGGGGGGAGTTTACCGTTACAAGCACAAACCGTGTTCCTGTGCGGGGTATGGTATATTCCTCGAATCCGCGGATGGAATGTAAGACACTGGGCTTTGAAGGGGAGGAGGTCCGGATATCCTATGAATTTCACAGCACAGGCTTAGTGGAAGGCAATATCCAGAAGGGGGAGTTTTCCATCGTCTGTGGTCAGGGAGAATATACGGTTCCCTTCGCTGTGGTTATCGTAAGATACTATGCAGACAGCAAAGACGGTACGGTGCGCAGCCTAAAGGCTTTTGCGCAGCTGGCGCAGACACGCTGGCCGGAGGCGAAAAAGCTGTTTTATATGCCCTGCTTTCCCAATTTGCTTGGCCCGGGAGAGGAGAAGGAACGGCTTTTGTATGACGGGATTGCGGACGGAAGAAGGACGGATTTGGGTCTGGAGGAATTCCTTTTGGCATGCGGATGTAAGGAGCCGGTTACTGTCACAGTGGAACAGACGGATCTGACCCTTTACGGGATTGCAGAGAAAAAGCAGCAGGAGGTGACGATTTCCAAGGATACCTGGGGATATGTGGAGCTTACCATAACAAGCGACGCGGACTTTATCGAGCTTCCGAAAAACCGTCTGACAACGGATGATTTTCTGGGAAGCAAGGCAACGGTTGTTTTTTATCTCAATCCCGAACGGATGCATGCCGGCAGGAATTTCGGCCGGCTTGTCATCAAAAGCGTGCGGCAGGAGATTGCCGTATCTGTTTGTGCGGCGGCATACGAAGAAGGAATTACAGGCTTTGGGCCGACGGCAAAAGAGCGGCAAAGGCTTTTGGCCGGGCTGATAGAGGCATACACGGCATACCGCTTAAAGAAAACCGTGAAGGGGAAATGGGCGAAGCTTACCCTAAAGCTTTTGGACGATTTGATTGTACGTGAGCCGGGGCAGGTCTGGTACCGTCTTCTGAAAGCGCAGACCTTCTGGATGAACGGGCAGAAGCAGGAGGCCGAATGGATTTTAAGTGAGTTCCGGCGCAAATGGAAGGACAAAAGAAGTCCGGAGTGGGGATATTATTTGTATATCTGTACCTTTGCGGAGCATGAGGAATCCTGTATCGACCGTATGTCAGATGAAATCGAACAGATTTATCTGGAGCATAAGGAAAATCCGATTTTATTCTGGTGCCTTTTGTTTCTGCGCAGGGACTATGTACAGAACCGTTATCAGAAGCTGAAGGCTTTAGAGGAGCGGATTATGGCCGGCGCCGACAGTCCGGTTTTGTATGCAGAGGCGTATACGCTGTTTTTGGCAGAGCCGTATTTAATGAGCAGTCTGGGAGCCTTTGAGGAAAAGATTATAAACTGGGCGAGGAAGCAAAATGCGCTGACGAAGGAGCTGGCCAGGCAGGTGATCTCTGTGTTTCCCGGACGGCTTGCCTATCGGAAGCGGACTCTTTTGCTTTTGGAGGCTTGCTGCGGGCTTGCCGGAGATGAGCAGACGCTGGCAGTACTCTGCGAATACCTCATCCGTAATCAGAGATACGGCAGGGGGTTTTTCCGCTGGTATGCGTTGGGCGTTGAAAAAAAGCTGCGCATCACCGGTCTGTATGAGGCGTATCTGATGTCTATGGATGCCAGAAGTGTGCAGGATGTGCCGCGGATTATCCAGATGTATTTCAAATACAACAACCAGCTGGCCTATCGGCTGAAGGCTGTTTTGTACGTCAATCTGATTGCCTCCAGAAAGAAGAATCCCAAGGTATATGAGCAGCACTATAAGGGCATGGAGAAATTTGCCGGCGAGCAGCTGGCGCTTATGCATATTGATGACAATCTGGCTGTCATCTATGAAGACGTGCTCTCCCGGGGAATTTATTTTTCGGAAACCTCGGATGCACTTTCGAAGGTATTGTTTGTACACAGACTGACCTGCTTTGATCCGCATGCCGCAAAGGTGATTGTTCTGCAGGATCAGTTGAAGCGGCCCTGTATTGTGCCGATTCAAAAGAATGAAGCGTATTTTCCGATATACTCGGATCGGTATTGCATTCTCATTGAGGACTGCCATGGAAACCGTTTTGGCAGCAGCATACCCTATCAGCTTGAAAAGCTGATGTACCCAGGCAGATATCTGCGGGCCTGCATGCAGAATTCGCCGGACTGTCTGCCGTTTTTGCTCCATTATTTTTCCAACCGCAGGGCGCAGGAATTTTTTGAGGAAAAGGATTTGCCTTATTTTAAAGCCGTAATGGCAGGTGAAGAGATAAGTCCGGCATATAAGGCAGAGCTGTTTCCCAAATTGTTTGGCCTGCTGTTTCTGATGGACTATACACCGGATATGGAACAGGAGCTTGCGCATGTGGATTTTTCCCTTGTGGCGCAAAAGGACCGGGGACGTATTCTGGAAATGTGTATAGAAAAGCAGCTTTTCGAGCCGGCATACCGGATTGCAGAAGCCTATGGACTCGAGCCGCTGCCGCTTTCGATGCGGGTGCGCCTGCTCAACAGCCAGATTGCCCGGCTGGAATTTGCCAGGGAGGAGGCATTGCTAAACGATTGTGCGGACACCTTTTTTGCGGGCAAGTATAACGATGCGATGCTGGAATACCTCTGCAGGTATTACCAGGGTCCCTTGCGCAGCATGGAAGCCGTGTTTAAAAGCGCAGAGCTGTTTTATATCCATACACAGGAGCTTTCGGAGCGTATTCTGGTGCAGATGCTTTATACAAAGGGATATACGGATTGTACGGACGCCATATACAAAAGCTATGAGGAAGTGGGGAGCCCGATGCTTAAGCATGCTTATCTGACGTATTTTGCCCACTATGGCTTTGTTGGGAGCATGCTCTTATCGGAGGAGTTTTACCGGGAGCTGGAGGCATTCTGGAAGGACGGCCATGCGCTCAATGAGGTCTGCGAGCTGGAGCTTCTGCGGTACTACGCCGCACATCCTGCAGCCATGCAGAGAGTACAGGATTTGGCCGAAGGGCTGCTGGAAAAATATCTGCTTGCGGGAAGCTGGTTTCCCTTTTACAGACAATTTGATACAGAACTGATGATGAAATATCAGCTAT
Source organism: uncultured Roseburia sp. (assembly GCA_947385255.1). Classification (GTDB taxonomy): domain Bacteria; phylum Bacillota; class Clostridia; order Lachnospirales; family Lachnospiraceae; genus Roseburia_B. The sequence goes on from CANDKL010000048.1 coordinate 9,498, forward strand.
ACGACAAATATTATATTGAGCACTATTCCAAAAAACACAGTCGCGTGCGGCTTCACTATACCCTGACAGGCTGCTTTGAAAAGGAAGATACCGGCGAATATACGGTGGAGGATATGGCAGAAGCCTATGACGGTGTTTTTGTAAAAAAAATGGTTTTATTTGCGGGGGAAGCGGTGCAGTATTATATTACGGAAGAAACGGACGGGAAGACCGAGGTGACGAAAAGCGGCATACTTGCTTGTGGTCCCGCTTCGGAGGAACTGCCGGAGAGCCGCTATAGCAGGCTAAACCAGCTGATCGGCCTGAAAAAAGAGGGCAGTACAGATCGATTTGAGGCTAAAATGTTAGAGTATGAGCAGTTGGATCACACCGTAGGGCAGATATTTACGATCATCTGACCTGTCGGATTTAGAAAGGCCGGAGAAAAGTATGGCAAAAAAATATATCGGTATAGATATCAGCGATAAATATGCGATGATAAGCTATTATATGCACGGAATGTCAGAGCCGGGTACATTTAGTATGGTGACCGGAAGTGAAATCTATCAGATTCCGGTCTGTATTTCCCAAAAAAAGGACACCGGAAAATGGCTCTGCGGAGAGGAAGCCAGAAGGTATGCCAGAGAAAATGGAGCGCCGTGCGCAGAAGGTCTTTTGAGAAAGGCATTGTCAGGCGAATCGGTGGAATTCGACAAAGAAGGCTGCAGCGGACAAAAGCTGCTGTTCTGCTTCCTCAAATTGCTTCTGGGCCTTTTGGTACAGTTAGGAGAGGGAGAACGCCCGGATAGGCTGGCAATCACTGCCGAGAATATGAATCTGGAGCTGCGCACGCTGTTTCGGCAGTTTGCAGACTTTATGCAGCTCCCGCAGGAATGCCTATTGTTGTTGGATTACAGAGAAAGCTTTTATTATTATGCGTACAGTCAGCCCTTTGAGCTGTGTGTGCACGATACGGCACTGTTTTACTTTACGACCAAAAAGCTTCTGCTCTGGCGGTTGAGCAGGGACAGAAAAACCATACCGCAGGTGGTGACCATCGCAGAGGAGCATTACAGGGCAATACTGGAGAACCGGGATCGGGAATTTACGGAAATCGTAAAAAAGGCCTTTCAGGGCAGGTTTGTCTCTGCTGTCTATCTGATTGGCAGTGGATTTGACGGCGGCTGGATGAAGAAATCCCTTTCCGCGGTCTGCATGGGCAGGCGGGCGTTTATGGGCAAAAACCTGTTCAGCAAGGGCGCCTGCTATGCCGCGGCAGTGAAGGCAGAGCGGCCGGACTGGCCGTATATCTATATGGGAGACGACGAAATTAAGATGAATGTCAGTCTGAAGGTAGAAAACGAAGGAGAAACGCAGCTTCTGACGCTGATTATGGCGGGGGATAACTGGTATGAGGCTTACGGGGAATGCGAGGTCATTCTGAATGGAAGCCCTTCGGTTGATTTCTGGCTTTGTCCGCCGGGAGACAGGGAGGGCACCGCTTGTTCCGTAGAGCTTACGGGCATGCCCGCACGGGAGGACAAGACCACGCGTCTGCGGATTACCGTCAGGCCAGAGGCCGCAGACCGGCTTTGCATCAGTATCCGTGATATGGGCTTCGGCGAGTTTGTGAAAAGCTCGGAAAAAGTATGGGAACAGACAGTTACCCTGTAAAATGGGAGGAAAAGGATGGGAGAATTGCTGTTATGCGGCAGGGAGCTGGCAAGCATACCGTATTATATTGAAACGATATCATTGAATGTATACTCTTTGGAGGAATTGTGCTATTATCTGAAGGAATATATTGATCTGGTGGAGATCTCCTTTGTGGATGAGGAACTGATCCGCTGGATAGAATCGGAATTAAAGCTGCCGGAGCTTTCGGCACGGCTTTCGGAAATCAGAGAAGGGGGAAGCGGCCTTCTGGAATTTGTCAGCGTCATTGCAGGAGGCTGTAACTACTGTACCCCGGAAGAAATTCATAAGCTGCAGGAAAAGCTGGCCGTCTTTGAGAATAAAACGGAAATTGAGTGTAGAAAAATCCGTGCGGACCGTTTGCTTGAAAAGAAGCGTTATCAAGCGGCGATTACAGCCTACAAAAAGCTGCTGGGGCACCCGGAAGCAATCGGTGCATTTGCCGGTGCCCTCTATCATAATCTGGGGACAGCATATGCAGAGCTTTTCTTGTTTGAGGATGCGGCAGCCTGCTACAAAAAAGCATATGAAAAGAATCAGAATCCTCTGTCAAATAAGCAGCGGCGGGCAGCTCTGCAGCTTGCCGCGGGAATGATGCCGCATACCGCAGAGCCTGTGAATAGCCGGATTCAGGAATCGACATTTGGAGAGTGGAGAGAGGCCTATTTGAGAAGCAGCAAATAAGAAAGGGAAAGATATGGGTTTTTTTAAGAGGAAAAAAAAGCAAGCGCCGATGACAATGAACATTCGGCAGGAGAATTCCAGAGCACAGGCAGAAACGGCCTCCCAGGAAGCATTTCAGAATAAAAAGAGCATCCAGCATTACATCATCAAGTGCTGTGAACAGATCATAGAGGCAAAAAAGGAACTGGAGGAGGAAAAAACCGAATACCGTGTTGTAACCGATTACCTGAACGATATTCAGCTTTTGGAGGAACTGGCCGACGAGGATTTGGCCGAGATTCAAGCCGCAGCAGAAAATGTGCGGAGGTTAGATCGCCTGCGGGACGAATATCAGAATGCGGAAAAGAAGATTTCGGACGCACAGTTTGTACAGATGCAGCAGGAGGAGGAAACCATTCCGAATGCAATCGTCCGCCTGCAGACCAACGAGGCCTATCAGGCTACCGTGAAAAAGGATATGAATTACCTAGAGGGAGAGAAAAATGAATGGTATTATAATAAACAGGAGCTTTTGCATCAGCAGAAAATATTAAAGATCCTTTCCTTCGGGCTGCTTGGAGTTTTTGCCATGAGCGTAGTCATTCTTTTTGTTCTGCAGAAGGGCTTCCGCGGGGATACAAGATATGCATGGATGGGAGTGCTCCTGACAACAGCGGTCAGCGGATTTTGTATGTTTCTGAAAATGTCGTCTAACCAGACTGAAATCAAACAGTCCGAGGTTAATATGAACCGCGCAATCGAGCTTCTGAACAAGGTAAAGTTCAAATATGTAAATGTGACAAATGCCGTAGATTATGCGTGTGAAAAATACCATGTAAAAAATTCCTATGAGCTGAATTATATCTGGGAGCAGTACTTAAATGAGGTCAGGGAACGGGAAAAGTTCAAAAAAACAAATGAGGATCTGGAATATTTTAACGACAAGCTGGTGCGTCTTTTAAAGCGCTACCGTTTGTATGACGCCCAGGTCTGGCTGAACCAGTCCTCCGCTCTGGTAGATAAAAATGAAATGGTAGAGGTAAAGCACAACCTAATTGTACGCCGGCAGAAGCTGCGGTCACGGATTGAATACAACAATAAGAATATCCGGGAACGCAGGGCCGAAATTGATAATATATTAAAAAAGCAGAATATAAATACGCCGGAGATTCGGGGAATTATTGATTCCATTGATCAGCTGCGTGTTGGATAAGGAGAAAATATGGATAAACGGGAAAAAGCAGAAAGGTTGTTTTTAGAAGGGTATAACTGCGCACAGGCTGTGGCAGGCGCATATGCAGAGGAGATGGGAATGGATTTTGATACGGTTGTAAAAGCAGTGTCTTCCTTTGGCGGCGGCATGGGCCGCCTGCGTGAGGTTTGCGGAACGGTCAGCGGGATGTTTTTTGCGGCAGGAGCATTGTACGGCTATGACGATCCTAAGGATCCGGCCGCGAAAAAGGAGCACTATGAGAGAATTCAGCTTCTGGCAGCAAGGTTTAAAGCAGAAACCGGCAGTATCATATGCAGGGAGCTTCTGGGAATTGAAGGAAGGGATACCAGCCCGACACCTGAGGCGCGGACAAAGGAATATTACCAAAAGCGCCCCTGTGCCAAAATGGCCGGACTGGCGGCAGGCATCCTGGAAGAATATATAGCAGAAACCTCCCGGTAACAGTTCAGCCTGCAACTGCGCACTTGTTGCGCAGTTAGCAGCCAGTAAAGCAGAACAGCCAGGAAGCCGGCCTCTTTGCCGTAAGGCAAACTTTAATAGGCCGGATTCTGTAACAGCGAAGCCGTAGGCTGAACTGTTACACCTCCCAAAAACAGGGATAAAAGTTTTTTAAAAAAGTTGTTGACAAACAGGCGCAAACGGTGGTACAATCATTTCTGTTCTGGTCTACAAAGCAATTACAGTAACTGGAAATGGAGAAGTATCGAAGTGGTCATAACGAGGCGGTCTTGAAAACCGTTTGTCCGCAAGGGCACATGGGTTCGAATCCCATCTTCTCCGTTGAGCCGCTTCGCGGCTTTACAATATGATAGGTTTTATGATTCGGAGAAGTACCCAAGCTGGCCGAAGGGACACCCCTGGAAAGGGTGCAGGTCGTTAATAGCGGCGCGAGGGTTCAAATCCCTCCTTCTCCGCTTGCAGAGCAAAAAATGTCGAAAATGTGAAAAAAGTCCTTGACAGAAGCACAGATAAATGGTATATTATGTAAGCCGTTTGCGACAAAGACAAGCGATGCAAAAAAATAAAAAAGTTCTTGACAAGGTTTTGGCAGAGTGATATAATAATAAAGCTGTTGTTGAGAAAACAGATGCACATTGAGAACTGAACAGTAGAACAACCTTGAAAGATTCAAAGAGAATTAT
>CANDKL010000049.1 GCA_947385255.1 uncultured Roseburia sp.
CCTCCTTCGCCTTCGCCGCGTCGGAATAACAGGTTGCGATGTCGCCCGGCCTTCTGGGCTTAATGGAATACGGTATCTTTACGCCTGTCGCTTCTTCGAAGTTCTTCACGATATCGAGCACGCTGTATCCGACTCCCGTGCCCAGATTGTAAATACCCAATCCGACATTCTCTTTAATCTTATTGAGCGCTTTCACATGGCCTACCGCGAGATCTACAACATGGATGTAATCCCTGACGCCCGTTCCGTCCGGCGTATCGTAATCGTTGCCAAATACGCCGAGCTCCTTTAATTTACCAACTGCAACCTGTGTGATATACGGCATCAGGTTGTTCGGAATCCCGTTCGGATTCTCGCCGATCAGGCCGCTTTTGTGTGCACCAATCGGATTAAAGTAACGCAGCAGAATGACATTCCATTCCGGATCCGCCTTCTGCATGTCGCTTAAAATCTGCTCCAGCATCGACTTCGACCAGCCGTACGGGTTCGTACAGGTACCCTTCGGGCACTCCTCGGTAATCGGAATAATTGCCGGATCGCCGTATACGGTCGCAGAGGATGAGAAAATAATATTCTTGCAGCCATGCTTACGCATCTCGTCTACCAACGTCAGCGTCCCCGCAATATTATTATTGTAGTATTCCCACGGCTTCGCCACGGATTCCCCGACGGCCTTTAAGCCTGCGAAATGGATGCAGCTTTCAATCTGCTCTGTTTCCAATAATTTTTTTAAAATATCCCGGTCTAAAATGTCCCCCTTGTAAAACTTGACCTCCTTGCCCGTGATCTGCTTTACACGGTCTAAGGATTTCTCGCTCGAATTGCACAGATTGTCGAGTACGACTACTTCATAGTCTGCATTCAGCAGCTCTACACATGTATGGCTGCCGATATATCCGGCGCCGCCCGTAACTAAAATTGCCATAAAAAACAACCTCCTTATATATTATTATGCTTATCATACCACGTTTTCCAGACAATTCCTAGCTATATTTCACAAAATTATGCTGAACTGTTACAACAGAGGTTACATTTCCCCACCCCGTGAAAAGTAACTACAGAGGTGATAAAGTGTTGAAAGATGAAAAAGAGCTGCTTGAAAAACAAGCAGCCCTAGTGTATGATTTATTCAGGAAGCGAACCGGATGCAATATCCGATTTGCCCTCAGTAATTTAGAAACTATAAAGAATAGCATCCAACTTTCTCAGGGAGGGATGCTATTTCTTTTTATGACCGCCTATGTAAGCCAATGCTGTAAAAATTACAAGCAGAAGTGTAAGTAAATCACTTAAGCTTCTCATAGGGCATCACCGTCTTTCGTAAGACTAGAGGGCAATCATCAGAAATCGCATCCTGCTTCCCTTTCAATTATATAATGGTATTGTACCATATGAGTATGGAGTATTCAAGTTGCACAGCGGTTTCTATATTTATGATTATGACCCGATATCTGTAACGGCAGATATACCGAAACAGTTGTGAAATTCAGGCATTTCAGGAGGCGGTGTTTGCCGATAACCAGCTTAAGTCCGCTATCGAATTCAAAAAAGATTACAAGCTGGCAATGAGGCGCGGGCCAGGCAGTGCATCCATATAAAAATACGTAGAACCCATCCCCAAGTAAAGAGCCTGTGTGTGAATATAAAGCGCATAAGCAGAATCAATATTTCGTTCTCACGGTTTTTACCCTTGACCATCCGGAATAATACGTTTTCCCCTGAACAATCCGATATGTCCTTACCCTGACATAATATTTTTTCTTCGCTCTCAGCCTTTTTACTGTCAGCTTAGTTACCAATGCTTTCCGCACTGTCTTCCTATGAGCTGTTTTGTTTTTGAACTTATTATTTGTTGAATACTCTACCTGATATCCTGTTACAGATTTCTGCTTTTTCCATTTTACTGTAAATCCTTTTGATCTTGCCTTCGGCGTACCGCAAATGGATGTTTTTTTGGGGGTACGATTCTGTGCCTTATGTTCTATGCCGGTACTGCTGCCTGAATATTGAGTTCCATTAGAAGGCGTATCGTCTTTGGTTCTGTCCCCTGTTTCAACAATAGATTCCGCTGACCAGCTGCTATAATACGTCTGTGTCCCGACTGTACAGCATGCACGTATTTTACAATTCCATTCACCATTATCTGTTAATCCTCTAAATTCCTGTTCTGTTTCTCCACGATTCACCTTCCTAAAAACCGTATCTCCATCCATTCCGTTGACGCGTTGTTTCATGATAATTTCATAACTGTCTGCACCTGCCGATTCCTGTATGGACAAATGAATTGTCCCGCTTTTCTCTGCAGTAAGACTTTGTATGGATGGAGCAGGAAGATTTACCTTAACCTCGGCGGGTATCCAAACAATGCCGGATCTCCCCGGATTGCAAAATGGTATGCTCCCATCCCAATCATCGGTCATGACATTATTTTGTGAATATGCAACCTGATACTCAATCCTATACGTTCCGGGCAATACCGCTGTTACCAAACCATAATCGGATACACCAAGCTCCCCCTCATCCTGTTCTTTCCATACAACCTTCCACCCGTCTTTGTCAATCCGAAATACCCCGTTCTTTAAAACATCAAATTGAAATGTTTCTCCTACATCCAATGTAATCGAATCCCGTGAAAGCGAAACGTCAAATCGTGCATCTATGCTGGATGAATTACTTGCCGTATTTCCTGATCGATCCGCTAGCGAAACTGTAATGGTATAAACTGCGTCCATGCCTTTTACAAAATCCAGCCAATACAGGTAGCCATCTACCTTTCCCCCTGAAATTCTATGTGTGTAATTCCTGCTGATTCCCGTGTCTGTTGTAATCGTTACATTTGCCGTAGAAACCCCGGAACCAGCCTCTACATCACAGTAATAATGGATCGCCCCCTCTTCGGCATCTATATGAACCTCTCCTACTGAGAAATTTTCTACAGGAGGCTTGGGCTTTGGTTCTTCCACATAAACGTCCGGCACAACAATACTGCTGCGGTTTCCGGCTCTATCCCATGCATAAATATGGGTACGGTAAAATCCTCTCTCATTGTTATGATCGCTTATTTTTACACGGTAACTCCACAACGTGCCATTTTGTGTACCGCTGCAAACCGGATTCTCTTCCCAGTTTGCTGCAATATCGTCTTGATCATTTACAACAGTCCATGTCGGAAACTGCACTTTCGATACGCCCCCGGCATCTTCTACCCTACACACTACGGTATATCCTTCCGAATTTACATCTTCCACATGGACATCTGATATTACAGGCGGCGCAGTATCTGTAAGAACCTCCAGATGGATGACCTTTGCACCAATATTACACGTCGATTTATGCTGGCTGTTTTTATTCAATTGATATACCCCATTATTCAAAGCGCTGTTATGCGCATAAAATGTCGCATTCCCGCTTGCATTATATCCCCCGCAAAGCAGGATATGCGGCCGGAGATTACAGGTATAGCACCACTGTACGACCACATCCCCTGCCGCAAGCTTTGAACTGTTGGCGCCGTATGTCGCATAACCGCTGGCATTTAATGCCAAATCCTGCCCCGGTATCCCGGATAGCTCACTGACCTTTTTGTAGCATTCATAAGTTGTCGCAATTACCGGCATATTGATACCGCCTGCACGCACGCATTTTGACACAAATTCCGCACATAATCCCTGCCCGTCGTTCCAGTGTGCCCGCGCATAATCCAAAGCTGCATTGGCATTATAGGATACGGCAGCTTCCACGGCTTCTTGCGGCATTATGCCAAATACAGCCGTAGATATAAGCACAAAGCTTAGTATGATTGATATTATTTTTTTCATGCCATCCTCTTCGTTTTAATTTTCCCCATAAACTTTTTTTCATATCAGCTATTACTACTTCAGATATTTTCTCCGATTCGATTTTGTATTCATCAATAGATACTCTTCCATGCCGCACTTGTTATAGAATTGCTGATACTTGTTTGCAGTGGACTTTTTTCCGTTTACGATATAAGATTCTGTATCCATCATCGTGTCATACTGTCCTCTTGCATATAAATATAGTTTTCCTTTTTTTACAATATAAATTTTTTCATCTTCCCACCAGCCTCCTCCACTCGAAATATGCAGATGATTCCGGGTGCAGCGATAAGCTACATGGTTTCCGTTTGCCTGCGTGCTTATCCAGATTGCTGCTGATTTCCCCTTTTTTCCATTGGTATCCTTTACCTGAACCACTTTTCCCGACTTATATGTATATACATAAAAATCAGTACTCCTACAGGAAACAGGATGGGATACCACAAGCTCCGGCACATTGTTTTTATCCAAATCAATCAGCAGGAAACCGGATGTCTTCTTATAATTCTCATAGTTTTTGATTGTTGCATCGCCGTTCCCGTTAAACTTTGAAACATTTTTAGCAAGCCATGTATTATATGCCTTGCATGCTTTTTTCCATCTTGCAGAGGATGCCTGTACTTTTGTCGCATCCAGAGCAGCTCCTGAAAACACAATCGCAACTGCCAACACAATACTGACTATTTTTTTTAATCTTTTCATTTTGTTTTTAATTCCTCCTGCATGTTCTTCTGCTTCTCTGTGCCTGCATAGAGCACAACTGTTTTCATATGCAAAGCTCGTATACGTTTCTGTTTTATATTAACCTTTTTTTCTAACCTCTACTTCGTCTTTTTACTGGTTTTCACCCACTTTCCGTAAACTTTCTGCCTGCCTCCATAGGCATTTTTGTATGTTTTATATGCCCGGATACGTGCATAATACTTTTTCTGTGGTTTCAGCGCCTTTTTCGTATAGCTCTTCTTTCCTCCGGAAACAGCCACCTGCTTTGCCCCTTTAAAATTACTCTTTAACCCAATCTGGATCTGATATCCTGCTGCGCCGGAAACCTTTTTCCAGGAGAAAGAAAGCTGCTTTTTTCCCGCTTTCACTTTGAATGATTTTACCTTGGCAACAGACGGCTTTTTCACATGATTGCTTCCCATATTTATTCCCCAGAAATCATCAAAAGGATTCCGTTCGCCCCAATCCCACAGATTTCCGCCGGAAGAGCTTCCCGGCTTTCCTGACGTAGAATCATCCGGCTGTTGTGACGGAGTATCATCCGGTTTTCCTGACGGAACATCATCCGGCTGCTGTATACCTGTATTGTCGTCTTTACCGAACTGAATATTTCCGCCGGACAAATCCAGCTTTACATCCATCCAGTTCCCGTCATAAGTATCTTCCTGTACATACCGGTATTGCAGCGGATACATTCCGTCTGTCACCGTATTTTTTGTCTGAAATACGAGCGTACCCAATTTTCCGGTCTTCTTCTCTTCCCCGTCGTTTTCCCAGAAAAATTCGATGTTTCCATTCTCTTTATCAATCTGAACTTCGATACTTCCGACACCTTCATTTCCTGTTCCAAGAAATGTAACATCTGAAAATACCACTGTATCATAGCCAACAGAAAACCGCATCCCCTGTAATCCGGGATTCGTTTGCAGCAATGTCGGAATATTGACTGCCATACCTTTCTGCGCCTTTGTATCTCCTAACTGAAGTTTTGCCGTCTGCAGATAGGGATTTCCTTTTACATTGCATTTATAAGCAACATCAACCACATTGCTTGCATTCATTTGATCTCCTTCTGCGTAAAAATGAATCTCCGCATCGCGATCCAACATAATCTCTTCTTCATAAAGCAGCCATTTTTCCCCGTCTTCTGCCGCTTGCCTGCTCTTCATCCCTTCCGTTTTTTCCATCTGCTCTTTTGGCATTTCCTCTGGCAATTCATCGTCTGCCCACGTAATGGAATAATATACATCCTGCCCTTCTTTCTGTGATATGGTCAGAATACCGCCCTGATAAACATCCTCAATATGATAGAGCGGTGTATCTGCAGTTACTGCATATCCGAAAATCGGTTTTACAATCATATCATTTTTCACTTTCCACCAGCTGTGATCCGTACTCCATCCCAAAAATGCCGCATTATCGGCAAAAGCATCCTCTGGCAATACGGCAGGCTCTCCGTATATTACCTCTTGTTTGCTTAAAATATTGTCCTTGTCGTCTGCAAAAATAACCGTGTATTTCTTTTTCTCATACCGTGCGGTTAAAATCATATTGCCATCTGCTGTTTTTGTTCCGTCCAATATCTTATCCCAGCCAAGGAATGTCTTTCCTTCCGTTTCTTTTACTGCCGGTGACGGTAATAACGTACCGTATTTCATCTGCAAAAGATCTATGGTATTATTCTCAAAGTCAACATACACAACCGAATATTCGTTTTCTTTGTACTTTGCCGTAATGGATTTATCCGATAAGATATTTGTCGTATCTTTATCCCAACCCGTAAAGGTATACCCGGGTACCTCCGGCACTTCCGGCGCTGCTGCGCTTTCGCCGGATTTCACTTCACAACTGCTGATCTCGTTTCCGTTGCGGTCATAAAAGCTTACCTTATACCGTACTTTTTCCGCATAGATTACGTCAATATTATAAAGGCTGGTCTGTCCTTCAATCGCCAAAGCTACAATATAATTGCTCTTAGCGTCGTCCGGCTCTTCTTTTGGAATAAACCAGAACGAATAAGAATTGTTTTCCCCTATCACAGTCTGCCCGACATATTCCAACTGGTTCTCGGTCGGATCTGCATTTGTGCTCCGGTATACCAGAATATTTGCACACTTCCCATTTAAATCAAGCGCTGTGTCAGAAAGACGCCCTTCCTCTGTGTAAACCGTGCCGGAACAATCTTCCTCATCGGCCGGCGTTTCCATCGGGATCTGATACCGGTAAAATGTGGTTCTTCTTACTTCCCGTTCGGAATTGCCGCCTATCTCGGAATCCTGATAGCGGCTCCAGTCTCCCCACCGCCTGAAATGATACAATTCTGACTTTGATCTGGTCTGGTAATAATAGGTCGTGGTTGTCCCGCCCAAAAACCATGCGTAAAAACCTGCCGAACAGCCGCTGGCCGCACCCTTGCCCCCATATGCCTGCCTGCCGCCTTTATCTGCCATGGAAAGCCCCCGAAGCGGAGACGCAGTCGTTAATGTATGGTAATAATGCCTCCCTGTTCCATATGAAACGGAATCCACATTATTTTTGCCGCTGTAATAGTTGCAGCAATAATGGTAATAGTTGTCATGTGTATCGGTAGACACCACCTGCAGCGTATCGCTTCCTCCGGGATTTGCATTTGTCGCATTGGTTCCGCTCCAATCACCATAAATTGTTGTCTGTCCGGTTCTTTCCCATCCGTCCAAATTTGCCGACCAGGAATCCGTATACATCCGGTCACGGTACTGCCACATATATTTGCTTTCACTTACCGTGCCTTGCGGAGGAGCCGTTTCGCTCCAGTCACTCCAGACAGTATTCGCATAGCTGGTTGTCTTAGAAGAAACCGTTTTGGCATAAGCGCCGCCTGTTTTTTGCCCTTCTAAACCCACGACATTCACTTCGACTGCCGTTGCCACTTTATCCGAAATCAATTCTATGTTTTCAATTGAGGTGGTATCTCCGGCATTTAAGGTAACGTCACGGGTAATCGTTTTTACCATCTTCCCGTTTGATGTCTTTAAAGTCACTATCATTTTACAGTACGTCTTGCTCTCAGGCCAATTTGTAAGTCTGACACTGATTTGATAGGAATTGCTGTCCACCTGCAATGCTTTTGTGATAGATGTAATCACAGGAAGATTTTTATTTCCCCAGTCAAAGACGGCCTGTAATGTCATATTTGCATCGACATGGCGGTAATCCAACGCGCTGTCTTCGTCGCTGCTTGTGCAGCGCCATCCCATAAACGCATAACCGGTTTTATCTGTCGTAGGTTCCTGCGGAAGCCTGACGCTTTCATCAAACAGCACTTCCTGCTGGGCGGCATATATGTTGCCTGCTTCATCTAAAAATTTAACGATATATTTCTTTTTTGTGTATTCTGCTTTTACCAGCAGATCTTCCTTTATTGCCGAATACACGGCAGAATTGTTCCATTTTTTAAACTCATACCCACGTTTAGAGGGATTTTCCGGCAATTCCGCGGTATAGCCATATTTTACCTTCTGAGAAGAAATAACCGCCCCGTCCATATCTGCGAATGTAACTGTAAGAGGAGCCACTGCCGTTACTTTGACGGGAAGCTCGCTTTCTGCACTGCTCCCCATAAAGTTAAATGCCGAAACAGTTATATGATATTCTCCGGCTTCGGGAAGTGTAAACGCATAAGTGCATCCCTGAATGGTTTTTTCTTCCATTATTTTTTCGTCTTTATACAGCTTAAGCTGATAGGACTGCGCATATTCCTGCCTGTCCCAAAGCACCTTTACGGCATCGCCAACTGCAATTTTATCTGCTCCGCCAAGAGATACGGCCGGTGCGTCCGGCGCCTGTGCCTTAATCTCTTTTTCAGCAATGTCACTGCTTACCGCACCATTTTTTACCGCAATTGCTTTTATCTGTTTTGCTTCTTTTATACGCAACGGCTGCAGATATCTTTCCTTAGACTCGTTTGGAGCAGAACCGTCTGTTGTATAATAAACAGCGGCTCCGGACTCTGAATGGATTGACACCACAACAGCATCCTCTTCCATTGTTAATGTAATTTCCGGCGTGGCAAGCTTTCTGACTGTGACAGACTGCGTCACAGTATCGCTTCTGTTTCCGTTTTGTTCTGCAAAAGCTTTGATTACAGCGCTGTTATGTAATGAAAATTCGCCTGTATATACCGGGCTGGATACGGTTGGTTCCGAGCCGTCTAAGGTATAATGTATGGTACCCTGTGATGCAGACATACTGATTTTAACGCCATTTGCTATATCCGACGATACGATAGCAGGAGCCGGAATTGTGCCGACTGTAAAATTGCTGTCGATTACATTTTTACTGTATCCTTTACTGTCAGTTGCCGATATCACCAGGTGATAGCTTCCGGCAGTAAGATCGTTAAACACCATTGCATTATTTATTTCTCCCCGCAGGTTATATGATGTTGTATTTGGACTGACCCCTTTTTGCTGTACAACGGCATTCTCCGCGTTATAAATCGTTCCCGTTACATTGGTCAGCGGATGGGATGAATATACGATGCCGTATACAGGATGAGATTTCCCAAGGCCTATATTTCCAAATGGGTATTTGATGGTGTCGCCGATGTAGATGTTGGAGGGGATGTTTGATTCCGCACCTCCATTATCCTGCTTAATTTCTATTCCTAACATATAGCCCCAACCCAAATAAGGATATCCCCAACTTTCCCATGTTGCTATCTTTCTACTAGAGACTAAGCCGCCTGTATTCTGGCCTTGTATACTCACTACTTCATTATTTCCAACATAAATACCTATATGTCCAAAATTATTTTTGCATGTTGAACACCTTCCATTATTTCCACTGAAAAAAACAAGTGAACCTAATGGAATGTTATCTCTTGATGTAGAAACTAAGGCACGTCTGCTATATGCATATGCACAACAAGTAGTTCTTGCATTTGCAGTACTTGCTCCCAAATAATCGCGATACAATGTTGCACAAAATCCAAGACAACGTCCCGCTTGTGAAGGTCTTTTTGTTCCTACTAAAGATTTAGCCACAGCAACAACATCACTTGCATACAAAGTATTTGATGCTGCCTTCACTTGCACATTAGACACTGGCAGTATTGTAATGAACACCGCCAAACTTAAAAATAATGCTAAAACTCTTGTCCTAACTTTCCTTCCTCTCATTTTCATTCTTCTCCTTTTTTATTTTTTGCTATTAAAACATACATCTGCAGTTTTTTAATCGCCTTCTCCCAATCTACCCATTGACCATAAAATCACCCCTTGTATAACGGCAAAAACTGATATTCCCAATTTCAACAATTGTTTCTTTTCGTATTCTGTAAACGGAGGATGATAATCGCCCCGAATTCCCTCTAAGCCATGGGACATCATATCATTATTGATACTGATAATAAAAAATATGGTAGCAAGTACACCAAAAATACAAATCAATATTCCAGCTATCTCTAAAAATGAAATTTCCCTCCCACTGTTCCCTACTCTATTTGCCTTACCGCTCTCCTCTTTTACTTCTATCAGATCCCTTCCACATTTTTCGCAGAATTTGGAATCTGCATCAATTTCCATACCACAATATTTGCAAAACATACTTTTCCCTCCAGATTAACGAAGCTTTTTTGTACAAAATTCAATTACTGACTCTGCTTCCGCATTCTTTACAAAATAATGCCCCTTGCTTCAGCTGTTTGCCGCAATGATGACATATCATTTTTTCTTCCATAATTTCTTCAATCTGCAAAAGAATGTTATCCGGCATTTTAACCATATCAATTCCCGGTATACGTTCTTCCTCCTGTTCCAAACAACTACCGCATTGGTCACAAAATACTGCACTTTTTCGTGCTAAATTTCCACATTCAGAACAATGCACACATTCTTCCTCTCCGTTATTTTTATTTTTAATACAAGCTATGTTGTTATCTCCAAAAGCTATATTATTTTGCCACTATACTTTTTGCCTTTGACCACCCAGAATACAACTTTGTGTTTTTTCCATTTATTTTCACCGTCTTACAGGTGCGGATCCTCACGTAATATGTTTTCCTGCTTTTTAATTTTACAGCTTTCATCTCCGTCGTTTTCGTTTTTATGTTCTTCATGGTTTTTGCACTTCGAAACCTTTTGTTTGTGGCATACTGCACCTCATAACCTGAAATTTGGCATTTCTGTTTCTTCCACTGAACGATAAATCCCCTCTTTTTCGGCGTAAGTTTTACAAGTGCCGTTCCTTTCGGTTTAATCAAAAAGGTTTTTCTTATAGTTCCGTTGTAACCATTTTTAAATACAATTGTCACTGCTGCCTGCCCAACGTTTATATTATTACTATATGTTACCGTGTAATCGGCGCTGCTGATTTGCTCTCCTTTGGCATCCTTAGCGCTCACAGCCGGTTTTTGTGCTTTTCCGTTATAAGTCAGACTTGTCTTGGACAAACGGACATTTTCCGGCTTGACATCACGATATCTGCTTGACGCATCATTTGTTCCAGCATCATCTTTTGCAATGTCATTTGTTCCCGCTTCATCTGTTCCATTATTATCTTTTTCTGTGTCATCTTTTCCGGATTCATCTGTCCCTTGCTCATCCTTCTTATCTTCCTCTGCAGCATTGCCAGTGGCAATCACCTGATTGATTACAGATAATATTCCATCTGCCCCCTGATAATTGGTGAGCATTTCCCTGACCATATTATTCTTATCAATCAACAAAATCATGGGAAGGGCAATCGTTCCGAATTTTCCGGACAATGCATGATATTTTTTCCGCACATTCTCATTTTTACCGTCAGCATCATGACAAAATGTAATTTTTTCACACCCCTGTCGGAATACCGCTTCATTTTCGCCCATTCCGGCGAACTGATCGATCGTCCCCTGAATCACCTCTGCGTCCGCCCAGTTGACATCCACATACAGGACAGAAATCTTTGGATTCTGAATCCAACTGCTTTCAGCAATGTTTTTTAATGTTAGCCATGAAGTCCCACAGGTCGTCATTCCAAAAAACAGCAGCTTCACATCCTGCCCTGAAAGAACCTTTGTGGTTGTTGTTTTTCCATCCACTGTCTGAAACGTATACTCCGGATTCTGAAAAGCGGTTATACTATAGATGGCATCCGGATTTTCTGTACCGTCTGCCTGTATATTCTCCGGCACCGCAATCCCCAATAGAATACTGATTGCTAATATAATGCTTATCCACATGGTCACTTTTTTTCCTGTAAATTTTTTAACCATATTTACACGCCCCTTTCTGTTTTTACTTTATCTTTTTTTTGATTGTCTTCCATTTTCCATATGCTTTCACCTTTTTTCCTTTTGCATTCTTATAGATCTTATATGCACGGATTCTGGCATAATATTTTTTGTTTGACTTTAGCTTCTTTTTTGTATACGTTTTTTTAGACTTGGAAACGGATATTTTTTTTGCCCCTTTAAAATTTTTCTTTGTACTGATTTGAATCTGATACCCCGATACACCGCTAAGCTTCTTCCATGACAGAGTCAGCTTCTTTTTCCCCGCCTTCCCTTTTAATGATTTTACAACAGAAACAGAAGGCTTTTTCTCAATTGGCGCCAAAGGCTCTTCCACAGAATTGCCTGGATTATCATATTTGTTTTCCTGATTGACAGACGGCTTTGTATTCCCTGCATCTATATCCGAATCCTGTTCCTCGTCAAGATAAATGCCTTTTCCCACATAAAGAATGGCCTGATTATCCTCCGTATATGTTTCTTTGTTTCCGGCATCTGATACAACAAAGTAAAACATCTGGGATTTGGAAGCAAGCTCTGTTAAATTGAGCAGTGTAATCCTTGACTCATCTTGCTTGAGCCTCGGTACTTTTGTTTCATACAGTTTCTTTTTATGTTCCGCATCTTTGTATACTGTCAATTCCGCATCGGAAGGTATAATTCCATTATTTGTTACCAAAATACTTGCGAACTGTTCCCCTCCGCTGAAATTCTGATAGGCTTCTATGGATAAATCCGGTTCTCCAACCGATAAATAAATCCGATTTTCACTGCTTTCTTTTTCTCCTTCCGCAAGGATACTCAAATCCACAGTAAAGATGTCTGTCAATTCTGACGGCAGGGTTATTCCATTCCAAATCACATCCTTCGATGCGCCCGGCACAATGGAAATTCCCGTAAGGGTTTCTTTGATGCTGCCATCTTCTGAACGGACAGAGATGCGATCAACCGTCTGATTTCCGTTATTTACAATGGTCAGGCGCAAAGGATACGATTGCCCGGCTACGCCGTCTGTTTCTGCTTCCCATAATACAGAAGTGTCTATTCTCTCCTTTGGGTGATATATGCTGATATGGGAATGTAACGTATTATTCTCGTAATAGCTTCCCAAATAAACCATCCGATAATCCCCAGAATGCCGGTATCCGCTGAGCATACCCGTGTACTCGCTTCGGATGCTTCCCATCCTGTAGCTGCCAGACCAGCCCTTTCCGTCAAAATCGCTGCAATATATATCTACGCCGGCTGTTTCTGTCAATGATGTAGACGCCCATACGATCGATGCATCCCCGTCATTTCCTTCTAAAAGTGAAAATTGCTCTCCTATCGGCAAAGGATTATCTCCTGTGCCAACGTAATGAACGTTCTTTCCATCCGAAGTATAAGCAATTGTTCCGTTTTGATGCCAGAACAGGCAATTATTTCCTGCTATCTTTCCAAACACTGGGGCGCTGTCTACCATTTGATTTGATGTATCTGCCAAAAACGTACCTGTTCCGTCAAGACACATCCTGTAAACTTCTATGTCCTTTTGCGTATTTAAATCTGCATCTGTATCCAGGCTGGCCGCAATGTACAGTTCATCTCCCAGTTTACCAACATCCAGTGTCAGCGGATAAATCCCCTTTGACAACGGTACACTATGCACAGCAAAGTCTTCTTTAGAAGATGCGTAACAGATGCACATATTATTTTTATTAGAAAAAAGCCCTTCTTTTGCAGATAAATCATTTGAAATCCATGCCGTATAAACTTCCCCTCTGCTTCCTGACGCAATCTTTGGCTGCAGTTCGGCATGAGGCGTTTTTATGACAGATGTTTTTTGCACCGCTCCGGTATTTACATCTATTACGGAAACCATTAAATCCATTTCCTTTGTCACTTTCGCAATCGCTTCTGCCGAATCCATATTTAAAAACGCATCTCCATAAATTTTTCCGGCATCTGACCAGACAGCATAAATTTTCATTCCGTTGACTGTAATATCAAAATTGTAATCTGCCGTTTCATTTGCACCGCCATCCGCCCGCATAGCCTTAGACCGTGTCGTACCCTGATCCGAAGAAATGCGATAAAACAGAGCCGTCTGATCACATTCACTGCGGCCCGTTACGCCATCCAGATAAAACAAATAAAGCTTTTCTCCTGCCCGGATCAAAC
>CANDKL010000050.1 GCA_947385255.1 uncultured Roseburia sp.
GAAACATCAGAACTTACATAATATGAGATTACATGTTCATCTGCTTTTTCACTTCTGGACAAGAGCGGATCATATTTTTTCATAATATTCATCAATACCGTTACATCTGTCGAATCAAATAGTAATGCAGGTGTAATTTGCTTTAAAAATTCCTTTAAATATGCAGCATCATTTACAAGAATTTTCTGAAATTTTTTATAGTTTAAATCCCGAGAGACTAAAATATTGTATACAAAATTTAAGATCTCTCTGGTTGTCAGAATAAATTTATCCTGAATTGTTGTCTTTACTAGAAGTTCTGCAATAAATTTTTGCCGTTCTGTTTTCATCATATATTCATAATTCTTTTTCACCGGGCATTTTTGTGACAAAGGGCAGGATAAACATGACTGCAGATATGACTGATAAAACAAATTTTCTTCTTTGGGGGCAAATATTTTTGCCAAAATATCTTCAATATATCCGGCATGGACTCCATTTTCTGTAAGGCTATACATATGATAATCAGAAAAACTCACATGCTGAATATGACTGTTTGCATCAAATTCTCGTTCATTCACCTGCGTAGTAAAAATATTTCTTTCTTCTACATATTTTCTTAAAATACTGAAATCTTTACCATATTTGGATTCAATAAAATTACTTAAAACGCCAAGATTAATTGCTATGATCATATTTTTACCTGTCGTTTCCAGACTATCGTCCTTAAATGGAGCCAAAATTTCATGTAATGTATCAATTGCGGTTTTTGAAGGCGCACTGCTTTCTGTTGCATCATTATAAACTACATATTGGGCAATTAGATTTTCTTCATCTGAATTTTTGAGATAAGAAAGAAGATGCGATTTCCCATCCCCCGCACTTCCGCACAAAAGAACAAGCGTTTTGTTCCCTGAGTCGTTAATCCTACGAAGAAGCTCCTTCAAATCTTCTTCAGCAGTTCTTATAACATGCATATATCCTTTAAATGAATCAAACTCATCTATATGATCAATAGAATCACTTGAGGATTTACAAAGCCTATTGAGTTCATTTGAAAATTTACAACTTGCCATAAAATTCTCCTTTTTACCTACTCATCAATTGGTATCTTCACTTTTTCATTACTATTATAACATCATACAATCTTGCCTTCAACATAATTCGTTCTTTTCAACCACTTAGTTCTCAAATACGACAATCACCCCTCTAACAACACATTGTTGTTCAACTCCGGACCTGACAAACAAGCCAGCTCAATTAAAATAAGAAGTATCTAATTTATATATATTAAATGATTGTTGTACCTTTACTCCCACCTCATATTTGACCATTAGTTCTGCAAGTAGTTTTCCATCTATTATTTTTAAATTTTTTTGTTGTTGTTCTTCGACGAACTTTACTGCATCTCTGGTAAAAGAAGACGTCGTAATAAAAACGCCTTTTTGCACATTTTTCATCGCCCCAACAAAAGCCTGTAAATCCTTGCTTCCTATTTTCTGGCTCTCTTTATATCGTTTTGCTTGCAGATAAATTAAGTCAAGCCCTAACTTATCCTCATTTATAATTCCATCAATTCCTCCATCATGCGGGCCTCCTACCGTCATTCCGGAATCTGAATCATATCCATACCCCATTTTCAAAAGTAAATCCACGATAACCTGTTCAAAAAAGCTAAAATGCTGTTCTTGAATGGAAGACAGTAACGATGAATATAATTCATCCAAATGTTCTTGATAAGCATCTACAATCTTTTCCTCTGGCAACCACTCGCTCTGTGAATGAGATTTCGACGTATCGTCTCTAATCTCAATATTTTGTTTCTCATCCAATAAACAATATTTTAACGTTCTTCCATCTTTCGATGCTATTCTAAAATATTTCACCGGGCTTGCGGTCGGGAAATTGAGTTCCAAACAATGTCTCCTAATCATCCCGTTTACAACTGCATGTGGATTCTTTGCCGGAAACTGATATAGTTTCTTCTCAATAATTTTATGATAAATCTCCTTACTACTCATAGCTTCATGGTCAGCAAGAACATTCTTTACCGCTTCGATTATAGTCATTTTCTCTTCTCCATCTCCCGTAATATTTAACAATCACTCCAACCATTCTCATCTACATGAAATACATATACTTATTGTACTCTAACAAAATAAAAACTTCAATTACAAATTACCAAAACATTTGATTTATAGTCCTGTATACCAAAATATTATCTCCATGATTTTTAGATGGGTACACTTTCTTTGGCCCTGTCACCAAACAGGCCCTGAGTCTTTTGACATGTCTATTTTTATGCTCTTTTCTTTAAAGAAAACAGGTGATTCCCCGTTTTGTCTCCTTGAATCTTAGTGGTTCCCTTGATACATTCCTTTTTATATGGACATCCGTTGCTGTACAGATACCCATAATTTTCTTCACTTTCATCTCCAGAATCTATAACCACTTTATTGATAGGAAAATCCAAGATTCCCTTCCATAGATTAAAAAATGGAATCAATGCGGTGGTATCTGCCTTTTCCATGCCCAACAACAGGTACTATTAATTTTTCCTTTTTCATTTTTTTCATTAACTCTCCTGCTGGTGATGAAGTAATTCCAATTATTCTCATTACATCTGCCCTTGAAAAATACATATCACCGTCATACTCCTCATACAATCGCAAGATTTTTTTCTTCGCAAGTGCACTTACCTTTTTGCAAAAGCACTGACACTTTTCAGCCAGCTTATCGGTTTCTTTTCTTCTAATGTCAGTTTTTTATCATATTCATTTGATTCACCAATATAATCTGAAATGAATATAAATACTCCTTTATTCGATATGAAAGCATACTATATCTTTTCAATCTATCTTTACCATTTCTCCATTCAAGTAGAAAACCGGGCCTGTCATCCACTCCCAAACCGTACTTCACAATCCTTCCGATAAAACGCCGCTCCGAAACAGTCGATCCGCTTATATCCCTCCGTCTGTAGCTCCTCCCTATATTTTTTCTCATATATCTGCTGCAGCGCCTTCTGCGCGTCCGCTTCCAAATCCTCGATCGAATCGGATACCTTCAGTTCCAGAACAAACGCCCTTCCCCGCAGCGAAGGGCTTCTCACCATAATATCCGACCTTCCGGAGCCTGACTCCCGATTCGATTTTACCAGATAATTTTCACTCTGGCTTAATATTCCGGTGAGAAATCCATGATAGAAATTTTCCGCACTGTCGTAAAAGCTGATCGTGCCAAACAGCTGGCCGCTTAATATCTCTGTCATCCTTCCGGCGTCTCCCTCTTCCATCGCACGGTACAGATCCCTGAAATCCTCTTTTTTGATTTGTTCCCGAAACCAGTTCCTTACGGTCGTCCGGTAAATTGACTTCACCTCTTCATTTGGAACCCTTGCACGCAGATAGACTGCGGAATCTTTAAAATATTCGGCCTCTTTTGTCAGATAGCCTGTGAAATACAGAAAATTCCAGAGGTTTTCCCCATTTGAATGCATGTCTTCATAAGTGATTTCCTCATGCACCGGAATGTCTAACGTCCCGCCGCCAATCAGTGTTTCCACCTGTTCCTTTGTTTCCCGATCGGCCCTTGCAATCAGATCCTTTACGATATCGTTCGAGCTGGTGTTAACCCAGTATGGACGGGGGAATGCATGGATGTCCGCATACAAATCTGACAGAAACAGAACAACGCTCCACGGATTGTAAACCTCGGTATCCCCGAACAAATATCCGTCGTACCATTCCCGCATCGCGGCAAACCGGCTCTGTACGCCGTAATCCTCCATCATCCGCACGACTTCCCGTTCCGTAAAGCCAAAATGCTCGCTGTATTTTTTGTCCAGTATGGAAACCATATTCAAATGGTTTAGCCCTGTAAAGATACTTTCCTTAGAAATCCGCAGGCATCCTGTAATGACGGCAAACTGCAGACTGTCGTTGGTCTTTAACGCGGACTCGAACAGCGAACGGAGAAATCCCACCATTTCATCATAAAATCCCCTGAAATAAGCATTTTCCAGAGGAACGTCATATTCATCAATCAGTATCACGGTCCTTTTTCCCGTTGCCTGATAAAGGCACAGGCTTAAAAATTTCAATGCACCGGAATAATCGTCGTAATCCGCTTTGCCGGACGCTATTTTCTGAAACAGCTTTTTACTGTCAGCGTCTACTCTCTCACTTTCCAATAAAAAGCAATGCCTCCTGAACTCCCCGGAAATCTCATCCTTCAGCTTACGATATGCCGATTTAAAAACAGGCTGCTTTGCTGATTTTAATGTCAGGCAGATAACCGGATAGGCTGACATGTGCGCTCTGTATTCCTCTGAACATTCCATAATATTCAGCCCGGCAAAAAGATTTCGGTTTCTGGCATTCTGAGCCTCATTTCCGGTATCCTCAAAGAAATAGCGAAGCATGCTTAAATTCAATGTTTTCCCAAAACGCCTGGGACGGGTAAACAGGTTTACCTCTCCTTTTAAATCCAGCAATTCCTTTATAAGCATCGTTTTGTCGACATAAAAATATCTTTCGGAGATCAATTTTTCAAAATTATCCACCCCAATCGGCAATGCTTTTTTCATCCTATTACCTCCTGCCTATTCAAGCCCAGCTTCCATTCCCTCTTTGTGAACCGATTCTGTATTCCATTATACCCCCGCCGATTCCTTTTCACAATCCAATATTGGAAAAAAGAAAAGAGTGTTTTTGATTCTTTAGTCAGGTTGCGGACGGAGTCTGCCGTATGCTATAATAGAAATACCAGGCACGCAACCGCATACAATAGCCGGGAAAGGATGTGTTACCATGCCGCCAGCATTACAACCGCAGCCAGAAATAATCACACTGAAACAATACGAAGCCCTTCCACAGGAAAAGAGGGTAGAAGTATTTGATGGCATTGCCTACGATATGGCCAGCCCTTCACAGATACATCAATCTATTTCCATGCAGCTGTCCACTGTTATAAACAACCATATACTCCGCAAGAAAGGCTCTTGCAATATTTTCAGCGCACCATTTGATGTAAAGCTGTCTGATCATCCTCTGATAATCGTTCAGCCTGATATCATGGTTGTCTGTGATAAGAATAAGCTGGATGAAAAAAGGTGTAATGGGGCGCCGGATTTCATCATTGAAATTGTTTCCCCCAGCAATCCCTCCGATGACTATATCCGCAAGCTTTACTACTACAAAAATTTTGAAGTGCGCGAGTATTGGATTGTAGATCCGAAACGCCGGATGATAACCGTCAACTATTTTGAGAACGACCTTATCAATGTGGTATACAGCTTTGATGCCACCATCAAGGTTAACATCTGTGATGATCTGTATATCAACTTTTCTGATATTGCCAAATTATTAAATATCTGACCCAAAAAGGGGCTATCGGGTAATGATACCTTTTAAAAGTCAATCTAAAATTCCATCCACTGTAACGAACGCAAAAAAAGACGTCACCGTTCAGCCTGCAAACAGGCCTCCCCCGCCAACCGGCGGGAGAGGCCTGTTCCCCTCTTGATACCTTTATACGGTTACCGTTCCCTCTTACTTCTTCTCAGCCTGAACCGAAACCGATTTTTTTAATCCTTTTCCCTTCAGAAGCTTCCTAAACGCCTTCACCCTGCCCTTTGGCACAAATACCTTGGCCTTGGCGGAAACGCCTTTCAATGCGTTTTTGCCAATCTTAGAAAGCTTCGGGCTGCGGAACGTAATACTCGTTAATTTCTTATCCCCCAGGAATGCCTTTTTGCCAATCGACGTCACATTCTTGCCAATCAGTACCTTACGCAGCCGCTTCATGCCCTCGAATGCATGGTCTGCAATTGAAGTCACCTTGCAGGTTACACCGTTTATCTTGACTGCATTCATCACATGGATATTTGCCAGGCTTCGGTTGGATACGTCAAACGCCTCGGCCTGCTTCTTTTTAGCGTCGGTCACACGGTAACGTACGCCCTTGACATCGACTTCATCCCCGGCCTTTAACGGCTCTTCTGCAGGTTTTTGTGCCGCCGCGGCCTTAAGCTGTTCGATTTCTTCTTTGGCCTGCGCAAGCTGCTTCTTTGCGTCGTCCGCTTCCTTTTGCAGCCGGGTAACCGTATCCTGGAGCTCCTTAGCGCGGGACAGCGCCGCGGCCAGTTTGATATCCAAAACGCCTGCTTCTTCTTTGACTGTTTTTAATTCTTCTGCCAATGAAGCCTTCTCCTCTTCTGCATCCTTCCTCTGTGCGTTCAAGGCTTCCACCTGGTCGTTTAAAATTCCAATTTCCGTCTCTTTGTCCGTGATCTGGGCCTGTAAACCGGCCTTGTCGCTATTTGCCGCGTTCAGCTGTTCGCGCAGCCCTGCGAGGGCTTCGTTCGCGGTGTCAAGCGCCTGCGTCTTTTCGGTCACCTGACGGTTTAACCCGGAAATTTGCTCGTCCTTTGCCGCAAGCTGCGCCGTCAGCACGCCTGCCTTTTCGTTTGCCGCATTCAGCTGCCGCTCAAGGGAATCTACCTGATCCTGCGCAGCCTTTAAGGCTTTTTGGGCTTCTTGTAAATCCTTCTTTAACTGCTCTGTCTCTGCTCCTGCCACGGAACGCAGGCCGGCAATGGCGGATGCAATGACGTCAATCTGCGCCTGCACTTCCTCTGCCGTGGACGCGCCGGCTTTTAAAACCTCCTTTGCCGCCTGTACGGCCGCCGTCAATACGGCGTAGGTCTCCGCGGTATAATCGTCCGCCGAAAGCCGCTCCGCGATAGCGACCGCAGATGCAAGCGCGGCTTTGTCATTGGTAAATTCCGCCGTCTTGCGGATGACGATAAAGCTTACCATCACGTCGCAGTTGTCGTTTCCGGTATTTGACGGAGCGACGTTTAGCTGGATGCCACTATTTTTTTCTACGGTGATATCCGTAAAGGTTACCCGCTCTTTTCCGCTGATATGGTGGTCGGCTTTTGCCGCAAGCTCTGCGCCCTGCAGATCCGTAACGGAAACCTTCGCATGGCGGTAGTCTTCCGCCCACTGTGCCCACGGGTCGTAAAATCCTGCGGCAACCTCGTATGTGCCTGCTTCTAACGCAAACCGATAGCTTAAGGTTTTGCCGTTGTTTCCGGCCTTAAAGTTGCGGATGCTTCCATAAGCGTCCCCGCTGCCGTTTACTTCTACCTCTGCCTCCGGGTTCGTATAGCCCCATCCGGCGCTTTCGGCATATGCCGCGTCCGGTACGGTATTTTTTACGGTTGCCTGATTGGCGTCCATCAAAAGCTGTCCCAGCTCCGTAAATTCGGATGCGCCGCAGTCTGCAAAATATACGATATTTGCCGGGGAGGCGGTTACCGATACACGGATTTCCCTGTTTTCAAGCTCCGGAAGCGTACCCCTTACGGTATTTGCGGAAAGCTCCGACGCCGAAAGAAGCTTCGCTACGTCTGCTTCGTTCCAAACAACTTCCGTATCAAAGGTTTCGCCTGTCACGGAAATATGTAACTTCCCTGGCAGCTGATACCCGGTATCCCCAAACAGGTAGGCCGCAAGTTTGGTATGGACTGTAATGTCTGCCGGCGCCCATTTTGCATAGAGCGTTAAATCTGCCGTTACGGCGGATGCAAAATTCCATGCCGCCGACAGGTTTTTGTCCGTAAACCAGCCTGCAAAATCATAGCCGCGCTTCGTTGGCGCTTTTGGCTCTGCCGCCACGCCGGCTTCTGACGATACCTCCTGCGGCGCTACCGGCGTACCGCCGTTGGATTCAAACGTTACGGTGTAAACCTGATGTTCCAGTTCCTTTAAGCTGCCGCGGATCGTTACGGCGTACGCCGGCATAATAAAGGTGTAATTCCTTCCGGACTGCGTTACCGCAATGCCCGCCGGCTCGTTTGTCTCGCTCTTTAAAAGAACCGGAAGGGCGGTAAATTCATACCCGGCTTTTGCCGAAAATGTCACGGTTTCGCCTGCCGCGGCGCTGCCCGGCAGCTCGACCTCCGCTTCTTCTGCGGCTATGACATAGGTGTCTTTTCCTTCCGCCTGCTTAAATTTTACTGTGTATTCCTGTTTTTTGGTTTCGTCTGCGTTTTCCGGCAGGAAGATGACCTTTGCCGTGCCGTTTACGGCCTCTAATACGGTTACGGACGCGTTGTTGGTCGCTTCCGCCGTAATTACGCCGGCGTCTGCGGAAACCGCAAGCGTCTTGGTAGCTTCGTCAAAGTCTGCCAGCACGTTTTTGCCGTCTAACTGAATCGACGTCACTTCATAGCTGCCGTATTTTGCAACCGGCTCGTAATAGACTTCAAATTCTTCCAGCCCCGTCCAGTTCTCCGTTTTTGGCGTCAGCGTAATGCGGATGGAGGTTGTTTCCACCGGCTCGAACGCAATGTCCACCATTTGCTTGAAGCTGTCTGACTGCGGGATGGCCGGCTTGCCGCCGATGTAGGTGACTTCCGTCCAGCCCTCATGCGCCTTAATGGGGTTGTCTGAGCCCCAGCCCTTTGTATTGCTGCACTCGGAGGCTGTGTTGTTGACAAGCCTTGCGGCGGGGATTACGCCGCCGTTTGCGCTGTAGTATTCGATTTTATAATCCGCCGGCAGGCATACTTTATGCGCATTGTCACTGTCCTCTTCCATAAATCCGACCGAAACCTTGTTGACGGTGTATTTCTTCTGGTCTTCGTTTGCCGTGCTGCCTTTTACGCCGAAGGTGGACGCTACGAACGGAAGATGATCGTTTGCGCCGACAGCCGCATTTGCGTTGGTATGGTATACGCCGTTTTCCCAGTCGCTCCAGATCCGTTTGCCGGTACCGCTGACAAAGTCCTTTACGCCGTCTGTCGCATTGTGCGCCAGATCGCCGGACGCGGAAATATAGGCATGAGTTCTCGGCCATGAGGTCGAAGCGTTCCTTCCGTTTTCATTGAGCGCCAGGTTCGCGCCGATCGGCGTATTGTTTGCGTCCGCTTCGGCGTTTGCAACACGCACCGTGGCTTTTGCGTCCGCCTTCCCGGCTTTCCCTAACACAGTGACAATGCCTTCCGTGTCAAATCCGCTTTCCGGAATTTCCCATGCCACGTCGCGTTTTGCCGTATCACCGTTGCTATAGTATACCGTCACCTGATCCGGCAGGGCCGGGACTGTTCCGGCTGCGGTTGTCAGCGTCACATGCCTTGTGCCGATAACGTCGCTGACGGTGACCTTAGCCGCTACGCGGTCATTGTTTTCCACAATTGTGCCGTATACGGTAAATATGCCGAATGCTTGCAGCAGGCTGCCGCCAATGCTGTCCCAGCGCACTTCCATCAGCTGTGCGCCGACGTTGGTGTCCGCCATGACAGCGCCGGGCAGCGCCGGATACTCACCCTTGCCTGTGGTAACGGCGATTTCCTCGTAGCTGTCGATTGAAACGTCGACCGCGCGAATGGTAAACCCGGTTTCCACTACGCCTGCATAATTGCCAGTCCCGGTTACGGTTACGGTTGCCCGCCCCGGCTCTATATTATTTTCATAGCTGAGCGCATAGTCGCTGCCTTCCTTCAAAACAACGCCCTGCGCATCCTCCGACGCCTTGTAGGTTACTACCGGCTTAGGCGTAATCTCGCTTCCGGTGTAATCCACCTCGTCCGCTCCTTCCGGAAGCGTTACCGTCGTATTGCCTTCATATATTTCACTTGCCGCGCACTGTACCCGGACTTCCGCCGCCGACATGAATTCATTGCGTACATTGCCGCTGTTGTCTGCGGTTTCTACGCCGTACAGACGGATATATTTTGCTTTTACTGCGTCAAACTGCGCCATTTTCCATTCCACTGCCGTATTCCAGCCCGTTCCGTCTGCTGCCGTCGTCCAGTTTTCGCCGTCCAAGCTGACGTCAATCCGGTAGGACAGCACAATCCCGTTTTTGTCGTTTGAACGCGGCAGGTAGCGCAGGCCCTTGATGGACGTGGCGTCTTTTAATTCGATCTGCAGGTAGCGCAAATCTGCATGCTCGCGCAGATCCTTTTCTCCCGCGCCGGAATCTCCCCACCTGCTATGCCAGATTGTATTGGCATTGCCGTCGGCGGCCTTCCCCGCCGGCTCGTCTCCGTGGTAGCTTGGCGCGGACAAAGTCATGTCCTGATACGGATAATCCAAAGACGCGTCGTTTGCGTTTTCCGCCTTTGCATTTTCTTCGCCAAGTAAAATCTGGTAAATGCTGCGCGCCGTATGATCCTCGGATTCCAGCAAAATACGGATGACATTGTTTTCATCCTTGGGCAAAATGGTTACGCTTGCGTTATCCTTGCCCTTTGCGGCCACATCCTTTGCCGTGAGCGCGGTATCCACAATGCCGTACCAGCCTTTTTCAAGCGTTGCCGCGTCGGCTTTATGGCCGCCTGCGCGAAGTGAGGAAAGAGCCGCCTCGCTCCCCACCGGAAACGTCGGGATGCGCGTATTCATTTCCAGCTCTAACAGCGCCGTTGTTTTTTCAAATTCCACCCTGAAATACGTTTCCGAAATCGTAGTGTTCGGCGTAAAGGTACGGACGGTTACGCCGTCCTGCCTGCGGTTTGTTACCTTACAGTCCGCCGGTACCCAGTTTGCGCCGTTGTCGGATGAGGAATAAACCTTCATCGTCTTGGAAACCGGCGCTGTGTCTTTGATGTACATGGTAAAATCTTTTAATTCAATCGCCGTATCCAAACGGAAGTCCAGTGTCCCGCGCCCGGTCCACGCCACGTCTGTTTTCGACGTCTTATCATCCTTTAAGCCCGCCAGCGTCTGGGCAACGCCGCTGTTGTCCTTGCTGGATACGCCGTTGATGTACATCTCCGGCACGTTTGGCAGGGCCTCGTCGCCGTCCCGGTAGCCGCCAGACGTAACGCGCACCGATGCGGTTACCGGATAGCGTTCTCCAAATACGTCCGCTGTCCCTTTGACTTCTTTTGTCCCGGTTTCGTCCGTCAGATCTGCCGGGACATCCCATGCCACCGGAAATTCCGCTGACAGGATTGTTCCGTCTGGCTGTATGGCCGGGCGCACTGCCGGGAGGACGAGCTCCGCGTCTTTGCCCACAGCTGTAGAGTAGTTTAAAATCCCCGTTACGTTTCCAACTTCCGTGACATGGACTAAAACGCCTGTGCCAAGCCCTTCCACCGTGCCATGTACGGTATAGGACGTCTGGCCAACCGGGATTTCGTCCCATGCAACCGTCCCTGTTTCAGACGTGCCGTCCGAAAAATGCACCAAGACCGTTTCTGGAAGAACCGGCGCCGCATTTGGTTTCAGATAATAATTGCGGGAAATTTCATAGCTTACTACATATTTTTCCTACGGCCCTTCTCCTGCCGCCACCGTCGTTACTGTTTCTTTTACATTCGGATAGCCCGGCGCTTTCGCTGTTACGGTAAAGCTGCCCGCTTGATCCGTAGACTGGACAATTGCTAAAAGCTTGCCTTTGCCTGCTTTCCGTGTAGGTTCTGAATGTGATGTCACATCGTTTTGCACGCCGTTGTCCAATGCCAGAAGCTTACCGGCTCCCTCTACAGATACTGTTACCTCTGGCTCTGCACCGTTGACAAACCTTCCGTCTGCGTCCGTTACGTCAATCGTTAGATAGCTTAAATCTGTTCCGTCCGCCGTAATCTCCTTACGGTCTGCTTTGATGTTTAACTTGCTTGCCGCCTGTGCCGTTTCCACAAAGCTTCGCCCGTCGATATCCGTAATCTCCGTCACGCCGTCCGCTTCAAACGCTTTTGCCTCTAACCTGCCTTCTTCATATTTTACCGAAAATGTCGCGTACAGGGAGGTATGCCCGCTTGCCTTGCCGCTGTCAAAGCATCCCGTCCCGGACGTATAGTTCTGGTAGCCCCCGGTCGGTGTTTCCGTTTTTGCCGCCTTCGCAGATCCAACCCCTTCCGTATTGCCGGCTTTATTCGAAAGCCACGCGTCAAACGCTTCCTCCACTAGCATCATGCCCTTGCGGTTGCAGATGTCGATCAAAGCCGAAGAAGCGGGGTTATGCGTCACGCGGATTGTGTTTGCGCCCATCTCTTTTAACTTCTCCACCTGGCGCTCTACGGAACGGTACCACGCTTCCGAGCCAAGCCCGCCCTGATCATGGTGCATACAGACGCCGCGCAGCTTTATGTTTTTCCCGTTTAAGAAAAACCCGTTGTCCTTGGTAAACGTAGCCCAGCGGAAACCGAAATCAGACTCATAGGCGTCTGTAAGCGTATTCCCCACATACACCTCGGTACGCACGGTATACAGATTCGGCGTATCCGTCGTCCAGAGCTTCGGGGACGCAACCGTTGCCGTTCCCGTGATCTTCGCCTTCTGCCCGGCTGCAATCACCTGTGCCTGCGTCGTATCCCCCGTCGCCACCGGCTCTTTTCCTCCGGCCTCATATACCACCTGGCGGACTGAAACCGAAGCCTCGGCTGCGCTGTTATTTTCGATATCCGCCGCGACCTGCACCGTACCCGTGCCGTTTTCGATATCCGGCGTCGTCACGGTTGTCCCGTGGTATGCCACATGCACCGGATCGGTCACGGTAAGCGTTACGTCGCGGTAAATCCCCGAACCGGAATACCAGCGGCTCGACGGCTGTTTGTGATCGACCTTCACCGCCAGCACATTTTCCTCGTTCCCGTAACGGAGCTCTTCTCCCGGAAGCGTAAAGGCAAACGGCGCATATCCGTTCGGATGCGTCCCCAGCTGTTTTCCATTCAAATACACCGTCGCGTTCATATAAACGCCGTCAAATTCCACGCTGACAATTTTGCCCGCCAGATCCTCCGAAAGCGTAAAGCTCTTGCGGTACCATCCCGTACCGCCCAGCACGTACCCGCTCTCCTGCTCGGCCGGCGCTGCTGTCGTATAGCCCTGATCAATACTGTAATCATGCGGCAAATTTACATGTTTCCAGGCGGAATCGTTATACGCAGCCGCTTCCGCTCCGCTTAATTCCCCCAGGTAAAACCGCCAATTGTCATTAAATGAAACCTCGCGCTCCTTCGCGCCGTACGCATTGACATAAACCGTTTCCGGTTCGGATACGACCTGCGTCGCCGTATCCGCCGCCTTTTGCGCCTGCGCCGCCGGTACATTCCATGCGCCGGCCTGCACTACCATCGCCAAAGCCAGTATGCCGCTCAGACATTTCTTAAACCTCATCTGATTCTTTCCTCCTTTTTTTGTCCGTTTCGTATCTTTGTCCTGTGATATTTGGGCAGAAACCAGCAGAACGTAGATGGGAAATGGCATTCTGGAGTTAGTATATAAGAATGTTGGACAAATTCATATGGAATTTTTTTGTATTTTGGTACTTTTTTTGGCAAAGTGGGAAATGGCTTCTGGTGGTATTTTCCATCTTGACATACATAGATAATCATATCAACTGTAAATAGACAGAAAAAAGGGCTATCCTCTACCGCAAATAGTGGATAGCCTGTGTAACTTATAAACTTAGTTCACATAAGTTTCCGTCTAGGGTAATGGGGACGATCCAATATCTCCGTTACCTCTATACTGATTATAAATGATTCCTTGCTCATTTGCAAGTGAAAAATTTATTCTCACCACCTCATAGTCCATTCACTGTTACTTTTCACTCCTTCTTCTCCCCTGTTTTCCTGTAGATTATGATATCCTCAACCTTACAATCCAAGATTTCACAAAACATATTGATTGTATGAGTAGATATATTTTCACCAGATCGAAGTCGTGACAACTGCCCTGGTGACACGTGATATGTGTTAATCAACTGATATTGACTAATCTGTTTAGCTTTCAGTGTATTCCATAAAGGTTCATAACTTATCATTTTATACTTCTTTCATAGAATCTGTAAGATTTAAGGCTTCTTGTAATTCCCCTGTCAAGTTGAGATGCTATTTCATCAAGGGATAATTTAGCAAAGGGACCATTTTGGACTGTTTGCACATATTGATTTGAACCGTTTCCTCCTACTACAATATATTTATGGTTAATCTCCCTTACAGCCAGTAAGGAATT
>CANDKL010000051.1 GCA_947385255.1 uncultured Roseburia sp.
TCGATTACCTGCACATCATCCCACGCCAGTTGCATCCATACCGGGCTGCTGTCCTTGTTGGTTCCCCATCTGGACCCCCTGGTATCCCGGTCTCCATCAATTGCTTTATCTGCAGTAAAGTCTGTACCCGACTCCACTTCAGACGCTGACGCTTCTGCGTCCAACGCTACATTCACACGCTCCGGCGTTTCTTCGGCCCTTGCAGGGAACTGCACAGAACCCATTAACAGGCTGGCTGTCAGAAACCAGACGCCTATCCGTTTCAGTCTTTCTTTTAACATTCTCATCCTCCTAAATCATGTAATTAAACTATACTTTGCTACTGCTTATAGGCTGCCCCATTTTTCCTCCTCCCTTTGTAAATCCTTGTACTTCAAATTATACCGACAACTAAAATATTCGTCAAGCAATATCTCAAAATATCTTCGGCTCTCTTTGCAGCCAAAAGTGGAAATCAGATTGTGCAAAGGCAAAAATACCGTTATAATGAGATTCAGAAAGGAAATACTATACAATAGAAATTATGGAAAGGAGTCTGCATATGGATGAAAGCCATGTTTATATAGCGATTGACCTGAAATCATTTTATGCATCCGTAGAGTGCATAGAACGCCAGCTTAATCCACTTACTGCAAATCTTGTGGTGGCGGATGCTGCAAGAACAGAAAAAACGATCTGCCTTGCGGTTTCCCCTTCCCTGAAGGCTTACGGCATTCCCGGAAGGGCGAGACTGTTTGAGGTCGTCCAGAGAGTAAAGGAAGTAAATGAAGAGCGCAGACGGAACGCTCCGGGAAATCGGTTCACAGGCTCCTCTTACCTTGCGCCGGAGCTGGCCGGCCATCCGGAATGGGAGCTTTCTTATATTATTGCACCGCCCCGGATGGCTTTTTACCTGGACTACAGCACGCTTATCTATCAGATTTACCTGAAATATGCCGCGCCGGAGGACATTCATGTATACTCAATTGACGAGGTATTCATGGACGTGACACATTATCTGAAAGCCTACGGGCTGACGCCAAAGGGGCTTGCATCCAAAATCATCCTGGACGTGCTCCACAGCACAGGGATAACCGCCACTGCCGGAATCGGTACAAACCTGTATCTTTGTAAGGTGGCAATGGACATTGTGGCAAAACACGTAAAGCCGGATCGGGATGGGGTGCGTATCGCCGAGCTTGACGAAATGAGCTATCGGCGGCTTTTGTGGCATCACCGCCCGCTTACTGATTTTTGGAGAATTGGGCAGGGATACCAGAAAAAGCTGGAAGCGGCAGGCCTGTTTACGATGGGCGATATTGCCCGCTGCTCCCTGGGCGGCGACCATGACTACCACAACGAGGAGCTTCTCTACAATCTGTTCGGAGTAAATGCAGAGCTTCTGATAGACCATGCCTGGGGGTGGGAGCCGACAACAATGGAACAAATTAAGGCCTACAAGCCGGAGGACAACAGCATCAGTGCCGGCCAGGTGCTGCAATGCCCTTATGATACGGAAAAAGGGAAGCTGATTGTACGTGAAATGACGGATCTCCTTGTCCTGGAGCTTGTAGAGAAAAGATTAGTCACGGATCAGATGGTACTTACCATCGGCTACGATATTGACAACCTGGCAGACCCAAACATTAGAAACAGCTATAAAGGAGAGACCTCCGTTGACCGGTATGGAAGAAAAGCTCCCAAACACGCCCATGGAACGGTAAACCTGGAACGCCAGACGTCTTCCACCCGAACGATTATGGATGCGGTTATGGGACTGTATGACAAAATCATCAACCCCCGCCTTTTGATACGACGCGTAACGATCGCCGCCTGCCGTCTGGCCGACGAAGGGCAGGCTGTGGGGAAGGAAGCATATGAGCAGCTGGATCTGTTTACGGATTATGCCTCTCTGGAAAGGAAACGGAAGGAGGAGGCCGAGAGGCTTTCCAAAGAAAGAAGACTGCAGGAGGCCGTGCTGTCAGTAAAAAAGAAATACGGAAAAAATGCAATTTTAAAAGGAATGAACCTTCAGGAAGGAGCTACCACAATGGAACGCAACCGCCAGATAGGAGGGCATAAGGCATGAAACAGGATGAGAGTCATAGGTACGACGACATTATCTCACTCCCGCACCACATATCAAAAAGGCATCCCCAGATGCCGGCTTTAAACCGTGCGGCGCAATTTTCCCCGTTCGCCGCGCTTACCGGGCATAAGGAGGCTGTCCGGGAAACGGTCCGTCTGACAGATTCTTTTGTGGAGCTGGATGAAAGCAGAAAGGAACAGATAGACGGACAACTCCGGCTTATCCGGGAAAATCTGGACAGGCATCCGGAAATTGAAGCCACATACTTCCAGCCGGATGAAAAGAAGCGCGGCGGAGCTTATGTAACCAGGACCGGCAGGGTGAAACGGATCGATACGTACAGCCGCCAGATTATTTTCACCGACGGAAAAACCCTCCCCATAGAAAGCCTCTTTTCTATCCGGGGAGAGCTGTTTCGGAATATAGACTGACTCATACAGCATTGCAGAATTCATTGTTATTTCTGCAATGCTGTACTAGACGCACAGGCGGGAAAGATGCCATTCATGGGCAAAATAGTTATACCAGAGCGTAAATGTCTTCCTGCTTCCGTGGATGAGGGCGGAACAGGAGAAATTCGCGCCTATCCGATTGCTGCCCTGATCCTCGGACAGCACTTTATCGATTGTGACTGTAACAAGCTCTCCTGTTCTGTCCCGGAACCGGAACCTCATTGGCGTAATCTTCCCGTTTGTGTCCGTGCAGGAAATCATCTGTACCGGAATATTCACGCATAGTAAGCTATCCACTCTTATTTTCCAACTCTCTCATAGCAAGCCGCCTCTCCCAGTTCCTCCTCCACCCGAAGCAGCTGGTTGTACTTCGCTACCCGATCGGTCCTGCAGGGCGCCCCTGTCTTAATTTGCCCGCAGTTTAACGCAACGGCCAGATCCGCAATCGTGGTATCCTCCGTTTCACCGGATCTGTGGGACACCACCGCCGTATACCCGGCCCGGTGCGCCGTATCAATCGCCTCCATGGTCTCCGTCAGGGTACCAATCTGATTCAGCTTAATCAAGATCGAATTGCCGCACCCGTTTTCAATTCCCTTTTTCAGCCGCTTCGCATTGGTCACAAACAAATCGTCGCCGACCAGCTGCACCTTATTCCCCAGACGCTCCGTCAGCCTCCGAAAGCCTTCCCAGTCCTCCTCATCCAGTCCGTCTTCAATGGAAAAGACCGGATATCTGCTGCAAAGCTCCTCATACAGGGAAATCATCTCGTCTGTCGTCCGCGTCACCGGCATTTTTAAAATCTCACTTTCCCCCTCAAAGCAATAGCAGCCCTTCTCCTCGCTGTACAGCTCTGACGCCGCCGCATCCATGGCAAATACAATATCCTTTCCGCATTCATACCCCGCGTCCTTTACCGCCTTCACCAGATAGTCAAACACCTCAAACGCATCCTTCAAGTCCGGTGCAAACCCGCCTTCGTCCCCAACTGCCGTTGATTTCTGATCCTTTGCCAGAATCTTCTTTAAGGAATGATAAACCTCCGCACCCATGCGAAGCGCCTCTTTAAACGACTTTGCCCCTACCGGCATAATCATAAACTCCTGAAA
The DNA here is from genome assembly GCA_947385255.1 of uncultured Roseburia sp. Classification (GTDB taxonomy): domain Bacteria; phylum Bacillota; class Clostridia; order Lachnospirales; family Lachnospiraceae; genus Roseburia_B. The sequence goes on from CANDKL010000051.1 coordinate 3,630, forward strand.
ATCCACTGTGTTCTTCGCATGCTTCCCTCCGTTTAAAATATTCATCATCGGCACCGGCAGCCTGTGCGCATAGCTCCCGCCCAGGTAGCGATAAAGCGGGATACAAAGAGCATTTGCCGCTGCCTTCGCTACCGCCGCAGAAACGCCCAAAATCGCATTTGCCCCCAGACGCTTTTTGTTCTCCGTACCGTCCAGCTCAATCAGACAGGCATCAATCCCCTTCTGATCCAGGGCATTTCTTCCGACCAGCTTTTTCGCAATCTTCTCATTAATATGGGAGACTGCTTTTTCCACGCCGGCCCCGCCATAGCGCTTGTCTCCATCCCGAAGCTCCACTGCCTCAAACTGTCCGGTAGACGCCCCCGAGGGAACCGCCGCGCGGCCTGCCGAAACCCGCTTTGTCTGATGGTTTTTCACAAGCACCTCAGCCTCCACAGTCGGATTCCCCCTGGAATCCATAATCTCCCTTCCACAGACCTCCATAATCTCCAGATATGCTTTCATAAGAACCTCCTTTTCCAAATATTAAAATGTACCCAAAGCTCCGTTTGGCAGATGCAGGTACGATCGTGCGTGAAAGGAGGCTTCGGATATCGTTTAGTATTTCCGGGTTTTGCAAAAATATACCATTTCGATGGGGACAAGGCCGGGAGGGGAATTTTTGCTGTGACACAAAAATAGAGCCGGAAACCTGTTATTCAAATTCCCGGCTCTTTCACTTGGCCTATGCGCTTCTATCCGCTTTCAGTTGTTTGACTTCCTCAAGAGAAAGTCCTGAAATATTAACAATTTCCTCCAAAGCATATTTGCCAGTCGCCAACATACGGAGCGCAACCTCTTTCATTCCTTCTTTCAATGTCTGATTCCTCATATCTTCCATAGCCCGGCACATAATCTTGATTCCCTCCTTGCTCTCTTTGAAAAACCTCACCCTGTCCGCCAGTGTCCCATAGTACATATCCGCTGCGTCTGTGCAGGAAAAGTCATGCTTCCCACCTGCTTTCCCTCTCATTTTCGTATTTACATACTACCATACAATCCGAATATTTTCAATCACATCCAGACCGTCCACACGGATAAAACTAAATAACCTATCGTTGTCTTTCCACACGGTCAACACCGTAGGTTCAGACAGCATCTCTGTCACACAAGAACAACGCCCACAACACAACAATTGCCTTTTGAGGTTATGCGTTTTCCAGAAGCTTCCCTTATATGGTGTTTCACTTTTTTATATCATATTTTTAGTTTGTCTTTTTGTTAATTGTTGCCCATTTTCCATATACTTTTTTTATCTTTTGATTTGCATCCAGATATGTTTTATAAGCTCTAATGCAGATATAATATTTCTTTTTTGCTTTCAATCCGTTTTTTGTTATTCTGCCGTCCTGCATTTAACTGAGCTGACTTTAATGAGATACAGTCTTTAAAGACATATGCTCCAAGCTCTATCAATGAATCCAGCAGCGATACCGTTGTTAAAGACGTACAACCCGCAAATGCGTAATCCCCGATGCTTTCTAATGTAGAAGGAAAAGCAGCCGTCTTGAGGGATGTGATATTCTGGAAAGCCATATTGTCAATCCCCGTTACTTTATATCCATCCAAAGATGATGGAATTGTAATATTTTCATCCGATGATATACATTGTGTAATCGTTATCGAAGTATTATCCGTATTCAATTTATAACTGTAGATAGTAGATGGCAGAGGATCTGGTATGTCAGGGTTTTCTGTTCCGGAATCAGACGCCTGGGTTACACTGTCGACCTGAAATCCCCATGCTGTTCCTCCTTTATCGGCTTCTAATTGGATCCTTACAGTGTCCCCTGTCACAAGGATGGTTTTTCCGGAAAGCTGTTTGCCGGTATAGGTACCAATTAATTGATTATTCCGATCGTACAAGTGGATAAAATCAAAGCCATCTTCTGTTTCTGTCTGTTCACTAAAACAAACATTCAGTTTTTTTGCACCGTTTAAAGTATATTGCCATGAATCTGAACAGTTATTTTCATAGGGATGCGCACTCTGCAGCTCTTCTATAGAATTAGCTACCACCATCTGTGATGTCACATTTACAGCACAAGTTCCAATGACATTGCTGCCGCCTAAAGCCTCTGCTGTAATCTCTGCCTCTCCCTTTGCCAAGGCCGTTATCTCACCACTTTCATTTACACTCGCAACAGAAGGGTTCGAACTACTCCAACGAATTCTTTTATCTGTCGCGTCATTTGGATAAATATCTGCCGAAAGTATTATCCTGTCTCCCGCTGCTATTGCTGCCGTAAGCTGGCTTAAACGGATGCTTGTTACCGGCTGAATGACTGTAATACTACAGGTTGCGGACGCATTTCCGACAGTTACTTTAATAGTTGTCTCTCCGTAGGAAACTCCTCTGATTTCCCCATCATCTGTAACGGTCGCAATTTCCGGATTACCAGATTTCCATACCACCTCATCCGTAAAATTTGACGGCGTCACGTCCAGAAACAGCTGTTTTTTAGCCCCTTTTCCGATTCTTAGGGAATCCTGATTTAATCCCGCACCTTGGGCGTTGACCTCACAATTGACAAATGTAATGCCCTTATCGTTTGCGTAGCTTTCCGCAAAAGTACCTTTGAGACCGTATATCGTCATCTTTCCGGGATAAGAAAACACCTGGTTGCCAATGCTTTGCATACTCTTTGGCATCGTAATTTCAGTCAAGTCTGTGCAGGCATGAAATGCGTTGTCATTGATTTTGACCATCCGATAAGGCAAATTGATAGATGTTAATTTCGGACATTGGGCAAATGCGTAGGACGGTAAATACGTTAAACCTGCACCTAAACGGACTTCTGATAAATTATCACAATGGCAGAATACAGAACTGCCCATTTCTGTTACGCTGTTCGGTATCTCAATTTGTTCTAATTTTTTACAGTCCATAAATGCTGCTGTATCTATCTTCAGCAGGTTTACATTGAACGCTACCTTCTTTAAATTGGCACACCCATCAAAAGCTCTTGCTTCTATTACCGTAACCGTATCTGGTATGCTGATTTCTTCCAAACCCGTACACTGTTGAAACAGATATTGTGATACCTCAGTCACTTCCTGTTCAAATGCTACACCTTTTGACACTCCAAACCAATTCAATCCTTCTGCTTTAATCGCATTTTGCGCAGCTTCCGGTAAAACGTCGATTTACTGATCTGGCACACATTAAGAACCTCCTCTAGTTTGATTTCCCCGGCTTCTTAATATTTTCCCTTTCATTCTCCGCAACAAAAGACAAGATCTGCAGCGTCAAATCCGCGATAAAGGTTCCCATGAGATCCTTGCCGTTTCTCGTATCCAAAAGCGGCATATCCAACACACATATATCAATACCAATTTCTTTCGTGAGCATTCGCCACTGACTTTGTATTTCTGCATAATTGCGGCCCAGACGATCAATGCTCATAACATAAAGCAAATCTCCCTTTCGCAGCTTTGACACCAATTCTTCATAATCCGTCCGATAAAAATCTTTGCCGGATTGTTTATCCATATAAATATTGCCGGCAGCAACCCCAGCCTTTTTCAATGCAACGATCTGACGATCCTCGTTCTGCTCCATACTTGACACGCGTGCATATCCATATACGTTCCCCATCTTCATCCTCCGTAAAAATTTTTTTATCCTATCCTTATCAAAATAAAAAAGACACTTCTATATTTCAAGAAATGTCCTTACTAAATGTAAAACTGCTATTTTGCGCATTTTTCTATGAACTTGTACCGCATTTGAAGCCCGGAACTAAAGCGTAGACGTCTAGTACTCCATCCGGATGGAGTACTAGCGCCCCTCTCACCCACTCACTCCTGCACTCTCTCCCCCTCACACGCCAGATACATCTCTTCATTTTCTTTCAGATATGCTTCATACCCCCGCATCTTCTCCCTCTGCCGCGGCGTCAGATGCAAAAGCCCCAGCAGATACTCATACGCCTGCCTCTTATTCTTATACTGCGCCACAAACAGCCTCCGGTCATATTCTTCCTCTACCTCCTGCCTGCGTCCCTCGTCGGCCCTTCCGTTTACCACACGGTACAGCGTATCTGCAAGCGCCCGCGCATCCTCTAACGGCTGGAACCTGTGCACAAAATCTATCCCGCAGATATAAGCATATTTTTCCAGGCTGATATCGTATTTTAAGGAAAGGCTGCCCGGCAGAAACTGTACCGCGTCATAAAATTCCCACCCCTCCAGGCTCTCCGTCACAAACCGCGTCAGAAGGTCTTCATCCTGCCTTCCCAGTGAAATATACAGCTTCGGCCCATACATTTTATGCGCCGCAAGCAGCTCCTCCGTAATCTCCTCCATCGGTTTTCCATAGGTTCGGAGCGTCTCTTTGTCATATCCAATGCGGGCGAGCTGCTCCTCCCAGAGCTCGCACTCATCCCCGCACCAGATAAGACTGCTGTAGCTGCCGATTTCCCGGCTGCCCTTCCGGTAGCTGATGCCGATTGCGATGGGGACATTGCGGCGGCTGACGTTTTCATTGCAGAATTCCAAATCAAACCAGGCTGCCGCCTCATCTCCCTTTACCGCCTGTGCGATACTGAACTGATTTGCCATACTACCAAACCTTTCTTCTTTTGCCAATTCGTTTATTCGAGGGATATGACGGTGCAAATCCCGCTTTCTGCCCGTTCGTATTCAAAGGAAACCGGATCGCCGGCCGCGAATTTGACGATTTCTAAAAGCGTCGGTTCTGCGACGTTTACATCAAATATCTCATCGGACTGCTCCAGGCAGATGTAATAGTGCGTATTGCCGTCTATGACAACCGGAGCAATGGATGCGATTTTTCCCTTTGCCTTTTCATAGATACCGGAGGCCTCGCTCTTGGTGATGCCGTTTGTCGCAAGCAGCTTCATGTAGGCCTTTTCGCACTCCTGCACGGTATCCCCGATGGCAACCCACTGGTATTTCTGGACGTTTACCATGGCGTATTTTTTCACCAAACCGGCGCCGTCCTTTAACGCCATAAAATAGGTCGGCTCGTTTGTGATGTTTAGCAGGAGCGGGAAGGTCGCCTGGTAGCCCAGGTTCTGTACCTGGCCTTCCGCGGAGGACATGGCGGAATCCTCAATCGCGCCCTCAATCCGGTAAAATTTCGTCTCCATGGTACGCTGGTTCATCAGCACGAAGCCTACGTTGGACTGATCACCGCTGACGCTCGTTACACCGGTATATACCCACACGTCGTCGTCTAACGCAATGTAATTATAGCCGTTTGTCGTCTGCAGGCAGTCCTTCTGCCCTAAAATACTGTTGAAATAGCCGTGCTTTAAAATGCCGTAGTAATTATAGAGGCCGGTTAACAGCTCGGCGGAATATACCTTATCCACCCAGGTCGGCACATCCTCTACGTTGTATTCCTCGCATTCCCCGGTTACGGCATTGCAGAGGATGGCCTTGCCGATCGTCTGCCCGCCGAAGAGTCCGATGTTAAATTTTTTCACCGGGCATACCCAGTACGGCGTTCCTTCATCGTCAATTTCAAAGAAAATCTGTTCGCCAAAAATATAGGTCGGATAGCGGAAACGCAGATGGCGGTAAATATTGCGGTTGAAATATTCCGATTCCGAATAGCGGATACCTTCCGTAAGCTTGACGCATTCTGTGTTCTGTGTCGCCATATCGATCCGGATATAGGCAGGAATTCCCTGTTTTTGATTGGTCAGCCATTTAATGGGGCTTGCATACACGAGCGGCGCAACGCGCACCGGCGTGTTCCGGTAATTGATCTGCGTATATTCCGTGCTCACCTCAAACTGCGATACCATATCCACCATGCTTCCCATTTTGCGGTTCCCTAAAAGCTCGGCGGAGCTTTTATCCAGAAGCGGAATCGTATTAAAATTGACCTCCTTGATATCCTTGACAAAATCGCTTTCCTCCACGGTAAGCAGCTTCTGGTATTTTGCGGCGTTGACAATCGGGGAGGAGAGGATGGCCCCCACGGCGTACACCACGCCAATCAGGACGAATACTGCAACCCCGGCCTTCAGCAGCCTGCATTCCCCAAGCAGATCCCGAAACGCCGGCCGTACTCCCTGCTTTTTGTAAATTCGTCCGGCCTTCGTCAATGTGTACAGAGCCGTAAGCAGCGCTACCAGAAGCAGCAGGCACTGCCAAAAGCCGCCGGAATGAATATTAATAGCCGGAATCGTGATGTAATAATAGACTCCCAAAAACAGTACCAGTACAACGGCAATCATTATTTTTTTTGCTGCATGTTTCATATCGTTTCCTCGCTTTCTGTGCCGATCTCCTTAAGCTTGTCGGCCACCTCCTGTTTCAGCCCGTCAAGCAGATAGCTGCGGCTTCCCTTTGACGGAGCCAGATGCTCCTCCTTCATCTGCACCTTCATGCGCAGAATTTCCTGCCAAAGCTCCTTTGCAGACAAAAGCAGGCAGCCCGCGCCGCGGATAATGACCTGCTCAAGCCCGTCGGAGGTCGCCACAGTTACATGATACCTCTTTCCGTTCTCATGTGCAAATTTTTCTATATAGGCATCCGCCGTCTCTGCTTCTCTTGTATATACCACATGGATGTTGTGGTAATCGAAAAATTCCGTCTTATGGCCCGTCACCCGGTATGCGTCAAACACGACAATCACCTGGCAGCCCTCCATCCCCTGGTAGTTGCACATCAAGTCTAAAAGCTGCCCCCTTGCCCCGTCCATATTGGTTTCGGAAAGCCCCCTTAAATCCTCCCATGCATATATGATATTATATCCGTCCACCAAAAGATATGCTTCCTTTTTCTCTTCTTTTTTTGCCCCGCGGTAAACCGCGCCGCCGGATTCCTGGGCCGTCACGCGCCGGCTGCTTTTATACCTTCTTCCGGGAAGCGAACGGTTCCGCCGGTTGGCATACAGGATCCGTTCCAGGATAGCGTCCACCTCCTCGGCGGCAAGCCACTCCTCCTCCCGACGCACGCTCTGGGCCGTCACGGCAGGACGCTGCTCCTCCCCTCTGTTTTTTTTGGATAAAATACTTTCCACATGCATAAACTCCGGTACCCGATCCCACTCCACCAAAACCCCTGCGCCGTGGGAACAGAACACGGAGCCGGACGGGTTTGCCAGATCCGCATCCGGATTGTAGCCGATTGCCGCGGCGACCTCCTTGGGATTGTGGCAGAGGCCGTATCCTCCATAGCTTAAAAACAGCCTGCCGTCCCCTTTGGTATAAGCGGCGACCTCCTTTACATACTCCTGCAAAAGCACCACCGGAGCCATTCCCGTCAGTACTGCAAAGCCGTCCTTTTGCTCCGGCCCGTGCACACTGCCGTGCTTCTGTTCCAGATCCGTCATAGCGCGTCCAATCCACGCCTCCGGCACCTCCAGACGGTATTCGTAATAGGGCTCCAGCAAAACCGCCCTTGCCTGCATCAGCCCCTGCCTTACGGCACGGTACGTCGCCTGCCGGAAATCTCCGCCCTCCGTATGCTTTTGATGCGCCCGTCCCGCCTTCAGCGTAATCCGGATATCGGTAATGGCAGAGCCTGTCAGTACGCCGCGGTGCTGCTTTTCCTTTAGATGCGTCAGCACCAGACGCTGCCAGTTCCGATCCAGAATATCCTCACTGCAGTCCGCGGCACACTGCACGCCGCTGCCGCGCTCTCCCGGCTCTAACAGCAGATGCACCTCCGCATAGTGGCGCAGCGGCTCAAAATGCCCCACGCCCTCTACCGTATCCGCAATCGTCTCTTTATAAAGAATATGCCCGGTATCAAACCCGATTTCGGCCCCAAACCGATCCAGGACTTGCCTTTTTAAAATCTCCGTCTGCACCTCACCCATGACCTGCACTAAAATCTCCTGGTGCTCCTCATTCCAGAGTACGTGCAGCATCGGATCCTCCTCCTCCAGCTCCTTAAATTTCGGCAGCATCTGCACCGCGCCGCATCCCTCCGGAAGCAAAATACGGTAGGTTAAAATAGGCTCGAGCACCGGATTCGGAGAAGCCGCCTCTATGCCGAGCCCCTGCCCCGGATACGTCTGGCTAAGCCCGGTCACGGCGCAAATCTCCCCGGCCTTTACTTCATTAACCGCCTCGTATTTTTCCCCGGAATAAATCCGAAGCTGGTTCACCTTTTCCTCCCAAATCCCATCCCCCTCCGGCTTTTCTCCGTGCGCATTGCTCAAAAGATCCCGTGTCCTTAGCCTTCCGCCGGTCACCTTTAAACAGGTCAGGCGGTTCCCCGCGCCGTCGCGCATCACCTTAAATACCTTTGCCCCAAATTCCTGCGGATATTCCCGTTCCAGTGTAAACGCTTCGATTCCCTGTAAAAGCTCCTCAATTCCCTCTACCTTCAGCGCCGATCCAAAATAACACGGAAATATCCTGCGCTCTGCAATCATTTCACACAACAGCTCCCGTCCGATGCCGCCCGTCTCCAGATAGGCGTTCAGCGCGTCCTCGCTGCACATCGCCGCCTCCTCCAAAAACGCTTCCTGCTCCATATCTTTAAACGGAATACAGCTGTCGGACAGCTGCCGTTTCAGTTCTTCCGTCAGCCCCTTCTCATCCGTTCCCTGCTGATCCATTTTGTTGATAAATAAAAAAACCGGAATCTCATACTCTCTTAACAGCCTCCACAGCGTCTTCGTATGCCCCTGCACACCATCCGCGCCGCTGATCACCAGAATCGCATAATCCAAAACCTGTAAGGTGCGTTCCATTTCCGTAGAGAAATCGACATGCCCGGGCGTATCCAAAAGCGTTACCGTAAGCTGCGGCAACAGGAGCCTGGCCTGCTTGGAAAAAATCGTAATACCCCGCTCCCGCTCCATCGCGTCCGTATCCAGGTATGCATCCCGTTTATCGACCCTGCCCAGCCTGCGGAGCATTCCGCCGGTATATAAAAGGGCCTCCGAGAGCGTGGTCTTGCCGGCGTCTACATGGGCCAACAGACCCACACATATCTGTTTTTTCGCCGTTTTCGGTTCCTGTCCGCTCATGAAAACGCCTCCTTCCCGGATTTTACACCTTCTTTTTTCATGATTTCACACACGCTCCAATTACATAAAAGTAAAACGGCTCCTTTTCGGATATCAGAAATTCCTTATGCAGACGAAATCCCGGATGCAGACGAAGCTGTTTTTTGACAAACCCGTTTTCATTGGAATATAAAAGCAGAATGCCGCCCGGCGCCATCAGCTCCTGCGATTTGTCAAAAAACCCCTGATAAAATGCATCCTGCTCCTCTTTGGTGCGCTTCCCCCGCATCGGCATATTACAGATAATCTCATCAAACAGATACCCATGCTTAAAATCCAGATAATCCTTATGGATCAAATTGACCTTAAGCCCCGCTGCCTCCGCATTGATCCTTGCCTTTGCAACCGCTTCCCCGAACACATCTATCGCATAGACCTCCCGTACCGGCAGCAGCATATGCCGCTCCACTAGCATCGTCCCTACCCCGCAGCACGGATCCAGAATCTGCGCGTTCTTCTTCAAATAAGGCTTTGCCAGCGCCATAAGCATCGCTGCCGTCGACGGATGAATGGATGCGGCGATCGCCTCCCTTCGATAGGAAAACCGTTCCATCGGAATGGTAGCCATCCGTAAAAACACATGGATTTTCCTGTTTTTATCAAATAGTATCCGCAGCTCAAATTCATATTCCTCCGGCGCATTGATAAGCTGCCTGCCGCTTTTTTCCTCTATCACCGCCGCGGCACGCTTCGTATAGCGGCTTCGTTCCTCCAGTCCAATCCCGCCCTTTAAGTCAATCCGAAAATAAAAAAGCGCAGGCTAGATCGGAAGAGCGTCGTGTAGGGAAAGAGTGTTCTCTACTGTGTAG
>CANDKL010000052.1 GCA_947385255.1 uncultured Roseburia sp.
GTGAGTATAGTTTTTTGCAGAAAGGAGAACGAATGAGACCTGATTTTGAGATCTCCCAGTCGGAGAGAAACAGCGTTCTGTTTTATCAGGGTTCAGCTGAAAAAATAAAATTGGACGAATCAAAGAACTATCTGAAGGATTTTTATAAAGTGTCCAATGCGTATGAGGTAATCAATTCACTTTTGTTTCCGGGTATTCAAAATGAAGCGGTTCGGATTGCGAAAGAGAAACGGGTTTTTTATCCGATACTGGCAGAGCATATATCGGAGCTTTTGCAGGTATATTGCAATTTATATTCCGTTATGTGCAAATACACATATGGGACGGTCAGACGGGATTATTATCTATATCGAAAGGATAGGATGCTTTCATTCGAATATTTGAAACGCGGGGTAACGAATTCTTTTATTTCTGCGTCCTTTGATGAGAGGATTGATAAAAGCTTCTGTAAAAAGGAAGGTATTTTACTGCTCGAAATAGAAGCACCTGGATGTGTGGAACATTTGAATGTCAATGAGGTGTTGGGTGAAGACAGCAAATATCCGGAAGAAAAAGAAATACTATTCGCACCGTTTTTGTATTTGGATTTGGATAAAATAAAATTAAAGGAAGAGGAGAAACAGCTGACAGATATAAACGGAGAGATGCCGAAGGCCAAATATAAAATCAGGATAAAAGGCTCTTTAATTACCTGTGAAAACGAACCGTCAGACGAACAGGATGCAGGGTTGACAGAAAAGTGGAAAGAAGAAATTCAGAGGCGCGAATATGTGTGTAATGCAATAAATATTTGGGCAAAACTGCGTGACAACAAAGTGCTGGATGAAACGGAGCTGCAAATGTATGTTGAATGGAAGAAGAAAATACAGACATATTTGAAATGGCAGTTCAAAAGGATAAAAAGAAGGATGCTTGAAAAGAAAGAAGAATTCAGCAGAACTGAACAGGTCAGCCAGAGAATTGGTATACTGAAGGAGGATATCAAGAATTATATTGCATACACCAATTCAAACCGGAAAAGATACAGCAGGCAGTTTACCTGTTTGAATATGACGGTTGCTGTTTTGCAGCCAATAGGGGCACTGGCGGTTGCGTTAAGTTTATTTGAGGGGTTTGGGTGGCATTTCGAGGCAGGGATGAAAATAGTCAGTCTTATATGCAGTTCCTTCTGCCTGATTTTTATGGCGATTGTCAAAAGCCTTGGTTTGCAGGGAAAGCTGGAGCAGAGAACAGCAACTTATCTGAGATTGGACGAATTGAAGAGGGATTTGCGCTATGAAACAGATTTCAGTACAGAAACTATAAATAACTATATAGAACGGTTTAAGCAGATTGTGACAGAGGATGATATGAAATGTGAAGAAAATCTGAAGCGAAGCATTACATATGCTGAAACCTTACTAAAAGATGGGGACGGAGATTGAAAATTCTATCTGTGAATGGAATGAAAAGGGGTAGAGATGGGAAAAAAGAAGGGGAACAGTACAGCATTGCCGCTGACGATCGAAAGGAGACTGCGGTTATATAATGAGCAAAAAAATCATGAGGAACGGCATGAAATATTATGGCATGCATGGAACCAGAACAAGCGTTGGCTGACACAGCTGCTGCAGATGACGATGATGACTTTTCCAACCTATAGCTTACATAATGACAGCCATTCCAAAACAGTTCTTTATAATATGGAAAAGGTTCTGGGAGAAAAACGAATTAGGCTGTTGTCGCCAACGGATTGTTTTATGCTCCTCCATGTGGCCTATGTGCATGATATAGGCATGTGTATTACGGCGGATGACAGAGAAAAAATGTTTCAGGGCGACGATATTGTATATTTGCTGGAACGGCTGAAAGAAAACGGCGATCTTGATATGAAAAATGCAGCGGAACGTCTGATGTCAGAGTTGGGATTTCATAAAGGGAATATTGATGATGAACGGATATTCAATGAGGTTAAAAAAGATATTCACCAAAGGCTTGATATTTACCAGGCGATTATTTATCTGATGCAGGAAGCACAGCGTGGGCAGCATGGCATAAAATCCAGGGAGCATATTATTGACTGGACCATGGATCAGGATAAATTAGGTACGGCGTTTTCGATGTCGGGTATTCCACTGCGTATTTTTGTTTGGATTGCACGGTGTGCGGGATTGCATACGGACTGGAATTTTGAACACATTCTGGCTTTGCCGGTCAAAGATGCGGGCTATACACATGACGAGATACATCCGCGATTCATAGCTGTGATGCTGCAGATAGGGGATGCGCTCGATTTAGATAACGGCAGATTCCATATGTTTACTAAAATGGTTATGGGAGATCTGCCAATCCAGTCGCAGGCGCATTACAGCAAACATCAGTCTATTCGCCAGCTTCAGATTACATCCCGTGATATTATGATAATGGCGGATTGTGATTCCCAGCAGGCGTTAAGGCTGATTCGGGAAGAATGTGATAATCTGGAACGGTTACTGCAGCATTCCAGCTATTACTGGTCGCAGATTGCGCCGGAAAAAATGGGCGGATGCCTGCCCACCATGCAGAATCCTGTGTTGATGCTGAAGGGGAAAGTAATACCAAAGGAATTGGTTACCAGCAGATTTGATATTTCACAGAGTAAAGCGTTCCGTCTGCTGCAGGGAGAAAATGTATATCAGGGAAAATTCCCGTTTATGAGGGAATTAATTCAGAATGCGATTGACGCTACCAAGCTTCAGTGCTGGAAAGAATATCAGGCAAGTGCAATGGGCGGCAGAAGCTTTGGCTCCTTTGATGGAAAGGATATTTCGCTGCAAAAGTTTGCAGAAAAAATTGAACCATCCCAATATGCGATTGAAATAGATATGTCATACGGATATATGGACCAAGAGCAGAGGTTTCATTTGCTTCAGAATACGGAGAAGATTTTATCTGAGAAAAATGTGGGTGTTTATATACAGATAAAGGATTATGGCTCCGGTATTACCCGTAATGATATTGCTAATATTGCAAGTGTGGGAACCAGCTATCAGAATCGACGCGCTATATTGCGGAAGATGCCGGACTGGCTGCGGCCAACCGGAGAGTTTGGAATTGGCCTGCAGTCGGTGTTTCTGTTTTCCGACAGCTTTCGGTGTCTGACTTATTGCCGCAATGGAGAATGTTATCGCATTGAGTTTAATGACAGGAGTAACGGGGGGAATGGTTATATCAATGTGGAACCGTTGGATCCGGAAGATAATAACCTTACCTTCGGAACAACCTTCCAGCTTTTTGTCTCCTATCGTAAAAAATATTTACATGAGTATTTTATGTCGGCATGGGAGGGGAAGGATACTTTTTCAGAGGATTATGAGAGGACAAGGCCGGCGAGGCATTCTCTGGAATTAATGAAACAGATCATTACAGATGTCAATACTCAGATTGGCGAGCCGTTGTTTCCTATCTGTTTTCATTTAAACAGCTTTCATTCAGAAAAAAAAGAACTTAAAAAGTGGAGAAAAGGAATAAGAAAAGTTGCTGTGAATATTTTACAAAGCGGGGAAAGGATGGAGGAGGATTTAAAAGACTATGTCAGCTGGCTGTATGGCAAAGACACAAATGAGAATTATATAGTATGCAAACTAAAAAACGGACTATGTGGATTTGATATCGAATCTATGAAAATATATTTGTGGATTGATGAAATATCCTGTGCTGTTAAAATTGGCGCAAAAAGACTTTTTGATCGAATTATCTTGGGGGAAAGGGATAATAAAAGTGTAAAAATCTATTATAAAGGAATCTATGTGGATGAAATCAGTGTTTTTAATGATACAGGGCTGATCGAATATATTGACTTAAAGGGAATTTTACAAAGAGAATTTCTTCAGTTAAGCAGAAATGGGTTTACTGAGCGAGGCAGACAATATATAAGGGAATTAATGGAAGATACCATCCTTGAGTATATAGGCGATGCTTTAGATGTATTCGCAAGTAAATACGAGGATGAAGTGAAAGAGAAAAAAGCTGAAGAAGTTGAAAAATTAAATGCAAAATTGAAAATGCTAATAGAAAAAGTGGATGTCAATTCCAATGATGAAGAGATTCAAGAGATTAAAAAGATAAAGGAGGAATTGGAAAAAATTGAAAATGGTCAAACGGAGATTGAGGGTGAGATTAAGACAAAAAACAGAACATTAAACAGGATGAAAGAAGATGAAATTATAAATGAAGAGAGATTTGATTTATGCAATGGTTTATGGGAAAAATGGCTGGGCCAGATAATATTTTCTTATTATTATGTGTTTTATCAGAATAAAAAAAAGGCTGTTGGAATGGTTCCGGAAAAAAAGCTTTGGAAGAAACTTCAGGAAGACATATATGAAGAATTAAAATCATTTCGTAACAGACTATCCAAAAAACAAGATGAATTAATGAAACAACGAAGATCATCTTTGATTCCAGGTTTTATGAATATTGTATATTTTGCTGTTACAACTGAACGAATAAAAGCTGAATCTGAAGATGAAGAAATAAAAATGACGGTAAACATAAGAGATAATTATCAAAGAAGCAATCTGGTGAAGTTTATGTTTCCTGAAACAAAGTTTATGATCGTGTCTAAGAGGAATCATAACGGGGACAATTGGAAACAATATCTCCTGCAGCTTGATAAGCAAGATGGTATGTATGATTGTTTGCTGTCAGGTAAAATATGTGAGAAGGACGAGAAAGGATATCGTTCATGGCGTAAAGCAGTTATAGGTTTAAAATCTGTGTTAGAGTCGTCTGAAAACGATAAGGCCATTATGGATCCAAATCAGCAGCAGATTCTCGTGTGGCTGTTAAAAAATATGCCTACAATTGCTGCTTATAGTGATATAAGTGGTAATATGAGAATTAATATTATGGCAATCAAGAAACGTCCATTTGTTTATTTAAATAACAATATGCTGTATTTGATATTAGAACGAATTATAGAAAATTATAAAAAATATGGAGCAATGCGATTTGCGGTAATTGCATGGAGCAAATATGCAGATTTAGGCATCACAGAAATCCCGAAGAGCGTATGTCGTGTGACGAGAGGATATATGTGGACAGAATTTTATTCCTGGATTATTATGCCATTTACAGGAGAACAGATAAATGAGTTAGAAAGTAAATTGAGAATCGAAAATTTTCAGGAATTAGAAGAGCAGTTTCATAAAATACAGGAATGTTTTTCGGTTATAAAATATTTTAAAGATTTAGATAGACAAGATATTGAGAACTTAAAGGATGAGTATAATGAAGAAGAAATGAATAAGAGGAGTGATTTAAAAAAAATATGGGAGGAGTGGAAGCAAAGCATTTCTGACTCGAATAGCATATTTGTCCGTGTAGATCAAATGTTTAAGTTTTACATACAGGAATTATTAAAAAATCAAAAAGAAATTGATGGCGAAAAATTGAACAGTATTCAAATTGTTTTGCCAACACAAACGGACTTATATTATGAATTGTTGTGCAATTTAAATGAAAATAAGTTATTGATTAGTAATATGTCTGCTTTTGCAGAATCAATTTATGTATTTATGCGTAAGGTTCAATTCATAAAAAATCAAAATCATAAAAAAGATGTTGAGGACATGATTCAATCATATCAGAAGGATGTAAGCAATAAGTATTTAAATAAATACGTTGCAGAACGCACAGAATTATCATCGGAAGAGGTTTCGGTTTTATATAGCCATTTAATAGATGATATTGTAGAGTTGATTGAAGAACATGAGAATGAAAAGCTGAAGCCGATGCTTAATTATTTTACAGAAGAGATTGGATATCAAATATCTTAGGAAGGGAAATTAAATAAAAATGGAAAACATAATTGATAATAAAACAGAGATGCAAGAAGAGCAGCTGCAAGATAGGATGCAGGAAACAAAAGATGAAAGTTTTCTTTTCGAAGGTATGAATAAGTGGCAGGATGTATGCGTGGAAATCGAAGATAGTGTGGAAAAATTTTGTAATGATTATCATATTTCAAGAGAGTTTCCGGTTGATATTAATAAGGTTGCAGAAATACGTGAAATGACAGTTTTTTACAGAGATTTGAATCCAGTTGATGCAGAGAATACGTTTGCTGTTGTCGGAAATACATTAGAATGGCAAAGGTTGGATGGTACTTTTAGCAGAATTGTTTCCATTGATAAAAATCAGGACAATAATTCAAAGCGTTATGCCTTGGCCTACGAAATAGGAATTAGTATGCTTTCGGATCGGCTGGAGGATGAGGATGTGCCGAAAAGCTTTAATTACAGCGTACCGATTCTCCCCACAGATTCAAAGAAGTTTCTGGCGGAGATATACGCGATGTGTTTGCTGATTCCATGGAGAAGCCTATTGGAAGTGCTGAATCAATATGTGGAAGATGATAGTCATGCAAGTCCAATTGACAATATTGAATGGATTGATTATCTGGCTGACTGCGCAAAGATGCCAAGGTATAATTTATGTATTGGCTACAGCTATATATCCAAGATTATCAACAGAAAATGTCAGGCGGATGCGCAATTGGCAGAAAAATACAGCAGAATACTGCAAAGGTAAACAGGACAATTCATGAGGCGGGTTAAAATGCCCCATATAACCAGAGATACTCCAAAGCCCCAATGGTTTGCCTTGACATTCCGGCATAAAACGTTATCATAGTATTGTGTACGAAAATAATTTTCACAAGGAGTATATTATGGAAAAACAACAATCAGTGATAGACACCATACACGTCCTGTACGATACTTTTTTCGAGCAGGAAAAGAAAATCGCGGACTATCTCATAAAAAATCATAAGGACGCCGTGAATATGACAATCAACGAGCTTGCGGAAGCCTGCGGGACAAGCGTGGCCACGGTTTCGCGCTTTTGCCGCAAATGCAATGTGGGAGGCTTCCACCATTTGAAAATCGCGCTTGCAAAGGAAATTTCGGAAAGCGGGGCAAGCGTCCCGGTTTCCAACCATATCTCAAGGACTAAGATAGGGCAGTCGCTGCAGAATATCCTGGCAAATAAGGTAGAGGAGCTAAAGCAGACGATTTCGTTGATCGACGAAGAGCAGCTAGACGCTGTTTTGGACTGTATCCGCCATGCGGGGGTGGTGCAGTTTGTTGCGGTAGGGAATACGATTCCGGTCGCGTTAGACGGCGCGTTTAAGATGAATGAAATCGGTATCCGCGCGGTGGCGGGTACGATATGGGAAACGCAGCTTGCATTTTCACTTTCCCTGAAAAAAGGGGACGTTTTGATTGCAATTTCCAATTCCGGGGAATCGCGGCAGGTGGCGAAAATGGTACGGGCGGCAAACGAAAAAGGGGCGACGACAATCGGGATTACGAACAACCCCAAATCTTCGATTGGGGGGAGCGTGGATTACCATATCCAGACGGCGACGCGCGAGAAGTTGTTTTTAAATGAAATCTGTTTCTCGCGGGTTTCGGCGATGACAGTCATGGAAATTTTTTACCTGTTCCTGACGGTGGATCAGGAGAAACGGTATGAACGGATCCGGGAATATGAGAGCATGATTGCGGACGAAAAAGTGTGAAATGTGTTCACCTTGAAACGGCTTATACAAAACAAACAAAAAAACCCTCTAAAACCCTCCTTTATCAGGACAAAATTGTGCGTTTTGTGGAAAAATATTTTTTGCATAAAATATAATTGACAAAAATAATTTTCGCATATATACTTGGGATAACAAAAATAAATATCGCGATATAATTTTATAAGAAAAATATTTTTGTAACAGGAGAATGGAGGGCTATACCATGAGGATTCACGAATTACTGAACAAACAGGCGATTGATTTAAACGCCAGCGTTTCTTCCAAAATGGAAATCATCGACCATATGACCGGGCTGATGGAGCGGGCCGGGAACCTGTACGACAGGCAGGGCTACAAAGAAGGCGTCTTAGCGCGTGAAGAAGAGGGGACGACCGGTATCGGGGAAGGCATTGCCATCCCGCACGCGAGATGCGCGGCGGTAAAGAAGGCAGGGCTTGCCGCAATGGTGTTAAAGGACGGCGTGGATTACGAGTCCTTAGATGACGAGCCGGTGGAGCTGGTATTTATGATTGCGGCCCCGGAAGGCGGCGGAAACGTACATATTGACGCGCTTTCAAGGCTGTCCACCATGCTGATGGACACGGAGTTTAAAGAAACGCTCTTAAAAGCAAAGACGCCGGATGATTTTCTGCAGATCATAGACGAAAAGGACGATGAGCTGGACGGCAAGAAAAAACAAAAAGCGCTTGAAATTCCAAAGGACGGTTACCGGGTATTGGCGATTACGGCCTGCCCGACCGGGATTGCCCATACGTTTATGGCGGCGGAAAGCTTAGAGCAAAAGGGGAAAGAGCTTGGGATTTCGATTAAAGTAGAAACGCAGGGGGCGGACGGCCCGAAAAATGTGCTGGCTGCGGACGAGATTAAAACGGCGGAATGCATCATCATAGCGGCGGATAAAAAAGTAGATCTGGCAAGGTTTGACGGCAGGCCGGTAATCATCACGAAAGTGGCGGACGGCATCCACAAAGCGCAGGAGCTTTTAGAGCGGGCGACGTCAGGGAACGTCCCGGTTTACCACCATGACGGGGCAGCGGCAGGTGAAACGGATTCCGAAACAGAAAACGAAAGCGTCGGACGAAAGATTTACAAAAACCTGATGAACGGGGTTTCCCATATGCTGCCGTTTGTCATTGGCGGCGGTATCTTAATCGCGCTGGCGTTCCTTTTGGACGACTACAGCATTGACCCGGCGAATTTCGGGAAAAATACGCCGGTTGCGGCATACTTAAAAACGATTGGCGAGATGTCCTTTGGCATGATGCTTCCCGTGCTTTCCGGCTACATTGCAATGAGCATCGCAGACCGGCCGGGGCTTGCGGTCGGTTTTGTAGGCGGCCTTGTGGCAAAAGCGGGCTGTACGTTTGCAAACCCGGCGGGCGGCGACGTCAACGCAGGATTCCTTGGGGCGTTATTTGCGGGCTTTGCGGCAGGCTATCTGGTATTGGCGTTAAAAAAGGCGACGTCAAAATTCCCGCAGTCGATTACCAGCGTCCGCCCGATGATTATTTACCCGGTGTTCGGTATTTTAAGCGGCGCGGTGACGACGACTTTAATTAACCCGTTTGTGGGCATGATCAACGACGGGCTGACAGGGCTTTTGAACAGTATGCACGGCGCCAGCAGGGTTTTGCTGGGGGTGGTTGTAGCCGGGATGCAGTCGGTCGATATGGGCGGCCCGGTCAATAAGACCTCGTATGTATTTGCGACCTCGCAGCTTGCGGAAGGAAACTTTGAGATTATGGCGGCCGTAATGGCGGGCGGCATGATACCGCCGCTTGCAGTTGCGCTTTGCACAACCTTTTTTAAAAACCGTTTTACGAAAAAAGAACGGGAATCGGGGCTTGTCAATTACCTGCTGGGGCTTTCGTATATTACCGAAGGGGTTATCCCGTTTGCGGCAAGCGATCCGCTCCGTGTGATTCCTGCCTGCATCATAGGCTCTGCAGTGACGGGAGGGCTGTCCATGTTCTTTGGCTGTACGCTCCGTGCGCCGCACGGCGGGATATTTGTACTGCCGACGATTGGGAACCCGCTTGCCTATGCGGCCGCGATCCTGATTGGGGCGGTTGTAGGATGCCTGGTTTTGGCCGTTTTGAAAAAACCGTTAAAAGAGGGGGAAAACCAGTGAAACGGGCATGTGCAAAAAAAGCGTTTGAAATGATAAAAGACGGCATGGCCGTCGGGCTTGGGGGCGGCGCGACGGTCGCCCTCCTGATTGGGGGGCTGGCAAAAAGCGGCAGGCAGGTAACGGCTGCGACGCCGTCCGGCGATACCATGGAGCTTTGCAGGAAAAACAAGATCCCGGTGATTCCGTTGGAGCATCTGTTTTCGCTGGATATTGCGTTCGACGGCTGCGACGAGGCGGACCTGGAGCTGAATGCATTAAAAAGCCGCGGCGGCATCCATACGAGGGAAAAGCTGATGGCGTCCATGGCAAAGCGGTATGTTTTGCTTTTGGACGAAACAAAGATAGCAGAGAAGCTGGCGTTTTGTGTCCCGGTCGCCGTTGAGGCGATACGCCCCGCAAGGGCCTATGTGACAAAACGCTTAGAAGAAATGGGCGCTGCAGTGGCCATACGCAAAGGAGATGGGAAAACGGGATATACCATTAGCGACGACGGGAATTACCTGCTTGACGCGGTATTTGGAAAAGGATGCGATCCGGTCCGGCTGTCCGGGGAACTGGACAAAATGGCCGGGGTGGTAGGACATTCTTTATTCTGTGGAATTGCAGACAGCGCGATCGTGGCAAAATCGGACGGGACGGTGGAAATAGTGGAACGGGGATAACTGCGTTTGGGAATATGGAAAGGAGACTTTTGATATGGAGAAATTCAATTGGGGTATTTTAGGTTCAGGCTGGATTGCCCATGAAATGGGAGAAGCACTAAAAACGGCCAACGGTGAAATTTATGCGGTCAGCTCCGCAAATCCCGAACATGCGAAAAAGTACGCCGGGGAGCTTGGCGTACGGCATCTGTATCGGACGACCGGGGAGCTGCTGGCAGATCCCAAGATTGATATTGTGTATATTGCGACGCCGCATAACCTGCACTATGAGATGATTTTGCAGGCTTTGCAGGCGGGGAAGCATGTGTTTTGCGAAAAAGCGATTACGGTCAACAGCCGGCAGCTAAAAGAATGCGTACAGCTTGCAAATAAGAAGGGCCTGGCCCTTTGCGACGGCGTCACGCTGTTTCACATGCCGCTTTATAAGAAGCTGAAAGAAATCATAGGAAGCGGCTCAATCGGCAGGGTAAAGATGGTACAGGTGAATTTTGGGAGCTGCAAGGAATACGACGTCAATAACCGGTTCTTTTCAAAAGAGCTGGCAGGCGGGGCTTTATTGGACATCGGGGTGTATGCCGTTTCATTTGCGCGGTATTTTATGTCGCAAAAGCCGGATACCGTGCTGACGACGGCGAATTATTTTGAAACCGGGGTGGACGAAACCAGCGGGATTTTATTAAAGAACCCGGACGGCGAGATGGCGGTGATTGCGCTTACAATGCGCGCCAAGCAGCCGAAACGCGGCGTAATTGCCGGGGAAAAGGGATATATCGAAGTGGAAAATTATCCGAGGGCCGATCGGGCGAAGATTGTCTATACTGAGGACGGCAGGGTAGAAACCGTCACGGCAGGGGACACGAAAGATGCCCTGCAGTACGAAGCGGAAGATATGCAGGCTTATGTAGCAGGCATGAAGGGCAAAGAACCGGACGGCAGTTATGAAACGAATTTGAACTATATTTGCGATGTGATGGATACATTGAGCGCAATCCGCAACCAATGGGGCATGGTATACCCGTTTGAAGCGTGAAGGCCGGATTGGGACGTTAGGAGGGAATTATGATATATACGGTGACATTTAACCCGTCTTTGGATTATGTGGTGCAGATAGGGGAGTTTGCGGATAATGCCGTGAACCGGGTAGATACGGAGCATGTCTATCCGGGCGGCAAAGGGAATAATGTGGCGGTGATTGCCTCAAACCTCGGGCAAAAAAGCCGTGCGCTTGGCTTTAAGGCGGGATTTACCGGGGACGCAATGGAGGCCATGCTAAAAGTACACGGATGCGATACGGATTTTATCGCGTTGGACGAGGGGCTGACGCGCATCAATGTAAAAGTAAAGGCGCAGGAGGAATTTGAAATCAACGGGCAGGGCCCGGCGATCCCGGACGAAAAAATCGAGGAGCTGTTTGGGAAGCTGGATCAAATTGGCGAAGGCGATGTGCTTGCGCTCTCCGGGAGCATTCCCGGGACGCTTCCGGGCGATATGTACGAACGGATTATGGAGCGGTTAGAGGGGCGGGGGATCCAAATAGCCGTGGATGCGACAAAAGAGCTTTTGATCCGTGTGTTAAAATACCATCCGTTTTTGATAAAGCCGAACAACCATGAGCTGGGGGAGTTGTTTGGGCGTGTACTCCAAACAGAGGAGGAGATTGTGGAGTGCGCGAAAAGGCTCAAGGAGATGGGGGCGGTAAATGTGCTGGTTTCCATGGCAAAGGACGGCGCGATCTTGGTAGATGCGGACGGCGCGGTACGAAAGCAGGCGCCTCCTAAGGGGGAAGCGGTTAACTCCGTCGGGGCAGGCGATTCCATGGTAGCGGGATTTTTGGCCGGGTATCTGGAAACGGGGGATTACGGGTATGCGCTGCGGCTGGGTACGGCGGCAGGGAGCGCGACGGCGTTTACTTCGTGGCTGGCGGATAAGGAAGGGATTCTGGAGAGGATGTGATATAAGCAGTTTTTCACGAAGTACATTTGCAATTTTTTGTTTATCACAAATGGGTGGGCCAAATATGCAGTATTTTAGCAGATATTTATTTCAGCTAAAATACTGCAATCTATTTCTCTGTTGCCAGGGTAGGAAAATGGCGATATATGCAGGCGGAGTTTTTCCCTGACAGTTCTGAATTCAAGCCGGAGAAGACCTCCTTTGGTGTTGGTGAAAAGTAAAGGTGAAGAAAATATGGAGTGTGTTGGAAAGGCAGTCAGTATGCGAAAAATGAAGCAGCGTGCTATTGGCAATGGTATTATTTTGCCGACACGAAAAAGTTGATGGATATGGTGCTTGTGGTAAATGGAATTCCGGTGCTTGCTTTTGAACTGAAAAACCAGTGCACAGGGCAGAAGGCGACCGCAACATCAGGAATCCGCCGGGCATGTAACATTCAGAAAGCAAAAATAAAGTCTTATTAAAAAAGTGAGAGTGTATATGTATGGTATGAACAGATGAGGAAGCAAAACAATTAAGGGCATTTTCCACTGAACAATATCTAACAGCCGCCCAGACGGCAATCTTAAATTGATGCCATAGGAATTTTGGTACTCGCAGGCAAAAGTCGGGGGTTTTCGTGATAGTTAGGGGTTTTGCCTGTTTGTTTAAAAAATGTAATTTTTTTCGTCCAACCGTAAAGATACATGAATATAAGGGGCGTCAGGATTTATATATCAGGCAGAAGCGATTACATTCCAATCAGACCATCATATATATTACAGTTACACAGAGACCTTTTGAAAAGAGCGGGATTTTTTTATGGCGGGAGTTTTAAGAGCGTACAGAACTATATTAATGAAACAAAGCCAGATGGAACAGTAGTCACAAGGTTTACTCCGATTGCTCCGTATGATACACCGGATGCAGTGGAGCGGTTATGTACGGCTTATGAGCGGGCAATTGCCAGTGAGAAGGTGGATTCCCTTATATTGATTTCTGTTTTTATATGTGATTTTTTGTGCATTCACCCTTTTAATGACGGGAATGTAACACAGAGACACTTGCAGAAGGCGGCGTAACAGCGACAAAAGGCTTTGTATATAAAATTGAATAGCGTACATGCCAAAGGACATTTCATCTTTTTTGGTGGATGTCCTTTTCTTTGAATGTTTCTATTT
>CANDKL010000053.1 GCA_947385255.1 uncultured Roseburia sp.
TTCTGGATGCAGATAACATGACAAAACCGACCGTAACGGAAGCAAATGATACTGTGGCGGTAACCGGGAAAACGGCGGCAGTGGGCGGCAAGGATTTTGAAGTTGTAGTAAATAAAAATACCGGCTATATCACCAGCTATAAGGTGGGCGGCAAAACCATTTTAGAGAATGGGCCGGTACCGGATTATTACCGTGCGCCGGTCAGCAACGACCCGGGATTTACAGCGGCAATGCGCGACGCGGCGGATCATTTTGACGTAGACACTGCCGGCGTGACGGTGGACGAACAGCTGAAATCCGTTTCGATCCATGTGCCGGGGACAATCAGCACTTTGAATTCAGAAGAAATTTTGGATTATGTCATTTACGGCGACGGCAGAGTGGTTGTAACCAATACCTTTACACCGGATGCGTCGCTTACCAATATGGCCAAAATCGGTATGAAAATGACCGTAGCAAAGGATTACGAAAAGCTGACATATTACGGCAACGGACCGCAGGAGAACTACTCCGATCGAAATACGGGCGCGAAGCTGGATATTTATGAAAGCACCGTAACCGACCAGTTTGAAAGCAAATATGTAAAACCGCAGGAAAATGCCAACCGCACCGGCGTGCGCTGGACTGCGCTTAGGGCAGACGACGGGACGGGAATCCTTGTATCGGCTGCAGACCAGATGGAAGCAAGCGCACTGCACTATAAGGCAGAGGATCTGGCGTCCTACAGGCATCCGTATCAGGTACCGGTACAGGAAAACACGATCCTTTCAGTAGCCCTGGTATCCAGAGGACTTGGGAACGCAAGCTGTGGCCCTGGCCCGTTAGGACAGTATATTATTTCCACAGGTACTACTTACAGCCAGACATTCAGCATTTCTCCGATTGCAAAAGCAGATCAGAATGAAGATCTGATGGCGGTCAGCAATGTCAACGTAGAATCCGGCAATCCGCTTTCCGGTATCAAGGTAAACGGGGCAGAGCTTGTTTCCTTCGCACCGGGCAAAACAGATTATACGTATGAGTATTTGACCAATACCATGCCAAACGGCATGATTCCGCAGGTGGAGCCGGTAAAAATGTCAGATTCTGTTACGACAGTAGTGACACAGGCGCCGAACGGTTCGGGCGATGCGACGATTTACGCAAAGTCTCCGTTTGGAATAGAACAGACCTACACAATCCATCTGAAGGAAGTAGAGCAGATGTATGTTTCCGATATGGACTGGGGAACCGATCAGGGCGGATACTTCCAGAACAACAGGGATCACTGCAGCTGCGGCGCAGCAATGGCGGTTTATGTAGACGGTGAAGTACGGACCTATGAAAAGGGAATCGGTTCTCATGCTCCTGCGGAAGTCGGTATCCAATTAGACGGGGTAAGGGCAGACCGCTTTACGGCTCAGGCCGGTATTTCTGCCTGTCAGGCTCCGGGAGCCGCTTCCGACGTCAATTTTGTAGTCAAAGGGGACGGCAAAGAGCTTTTCCGTCAGAATGTGCTTGCAGGCCAGTCCTGTCCGGTAGATTTAAATGTAAAAGGCATAAAACACCTTTCCTTAATCGTAGAGACGAACGGTGCGGATTCCAACGATCATGCCGTATGGGCAGACGCGAAGCTTACGGCCAAACCGAAGGTACAGGCAACCTCTCTTAAGGTAGAGGTGCCAAAGACCTCCTTAGAGGAAGGGGAAACCATGCAGGCAACTGCAGTAATCCTTCCGGAAAATACGTATGACTGGGTAACCTGGTTATCCTCGAATCCGAAGGTCGCAGAGGTGGATGCGGACGGCAGGATTACTGCAGTGGCAGCCGGGGACACCAATATTATTGCAGCAACGTCAGACGGAAGCGGCGTAAGAGGGCAGGTTCGGATTCAGGTTACGAAAGAGAAGGAGCCGCCGACACCGCCGATCAAGGAAGACCCGATCATAGAGCCGCCGGCGCCGGTTGTAACACCGTCTGCATTAAGCGCTCCGGCGTCTGTAAAAGCAGTCAGCAAGGCAGCGGGCGTTAAGATTTCATTTGCAGGCGTACCGAACGCTTCCTCTTATGATATTTATCGTAAGTCCGGCAGCAGCGCTGCAAAGAAGATTGCAACTGTAACAAAGACCTCTTATACAGATACCAAGGCGCCGGGCGGAAAGAAATCGACCTATACGGTCATTGCGGTTTCCGCCGACAGCGCCTACACGAACAGCGCGGAAAGTGCAGGAGCCTCCGTCACACTGCCGAAGGCTGTAACCGGCTTAAAGGCAAAGGGCGTCAAGGGCGGCGTGAAGATTAGCTTTAAGAGTGTAAAGGGAGCAAAGGATTATACCATTTACCGTGCGACGAAGAAGAACGGTACGTATAAGAAGGTAAAGACCATTAAGAAAACAAGCTATACCGACAAGAAGGCGAAGAAGGGCAAATATTTCTACAAGGTAGTAACCAGAAAAGGAAAGGCCTACAGCCCTGCAAGCAAGATTGTAAATGCGAAAGCGAAGAAATAGCGGTATAGCGTAAGCGGCATGGCAGGAAGCGAAAAAAGCTTTCTGCCATGCTTTTTTTCTGTAAGTTTCGCTGGCTTAACCGGGAAAACAATGCTATACTGTAAAGGCACGCTCTAAAAAAATACAGCGGAAAATGACAGAAGAGGAAGGCATAACGGAAATGAAATACGGTTTGGAAAAAACGGCGGTGCTGGCAGGGCTTTGCCTGCTGCTTGCACTGGGTGGCTGCGCCCGGGGAGGCAGGACAGCCAAGGAGGCCATGTCTGTGCCGGATGCCGGGCAGAAGACGGATACAGAGCTGTCAGGGTCGGATGCCGGAGAGAAGACGGATACCGGACGGAAGACGGGTACAGAGCCGTCAGAAACGGACGCAGGGGAGGAGATATCGAAAGCAGGGACAGTAGAGGTGCGAAAGGATACACAGGAGGCGGAAATAAAGGCCGCTGCCGCAGAGGTGGTCCGGCTGGCCGCAGAGCCCTTTGCAGAGGAATTTACCGGCGGTTATCCGCTGGACCTGGTTTTTTTTGAATGGCTGTCCTCGGAATACGGCGGATCCTGTATTTTGGAAATGGAAAAGGAGCTGCATGCGTTTTCTCCGGATCCAGAGCTCTGGCACAGGCTGACCGGAAATACGGTTCATGTGCTCTGGCTTTTATACCAAAAGGAAACCGGAGGCCGGACCGATCTGCTTGAAAACGTGGAGTGGAAGGAATGCGCGTCGCCGGAGAGGGTTACGCTGGCTTTTACGGGAGATATTAATTTTTCAGAAGGATATCCGACGACGCGTCATCTTGACAGCTGTGCCAATGGCTTAGAGGACTGCTTTTCTGAGGATTTGCTGGTGCGGATGCGCGGTATGGACATTCTGATGATCAACAACGAATTCACCTACAGCACGAGGGGCGAGCCGCTTGCGGGAAAGACCTACACCTTCCGGGCAGATCCCAGGCGTGCGAAGCTTTTGCATACCTTCGGTACGGATATTGTGAACCTGGCAAATAATCACGTATACGACTACGGCCCCGACGCCCTTTTGGATACGATAGAGACGCTGAAGCAGGAAAAAATTCCCTATGTAGGCGCGGGCGCGAATTTGGAGGAAGCCAGCAGGCCCTGTTATTTTATCTGTAATGGGAGGAAAATTGCCATTGTGTCGGCAACGCAGATTGAGCGCTCCTCCAATTATACGAAGGAGGCGACAGAGGATACGCCGGGCGTGTTGAAAACCCTAAATCCGGATAAATTTGTGGAAGTGATTGAAGCGGCCGATCAAAGCAGCGACTGCGTGATTGCAGTTGTGCACTGGGGGACGGAGGGGAACAGCGATTACGGACAGGATCAGGCGAGGCTTGCGCAGGCGTTTGCAGAGGCAGGAGCAGATGCGATTATCGGAGGACATACGCATTGCCTGCAGGGCTTTGAAATGATCGGGGATGTGCCGGTGATTTACAGTCTGGGCAACTTCTGGTTTAGCAGCAGTACCTTAGATACCGGTCTGGCACAGGTGACAATCGACCGAAACGGAGATCTGGCATTGTCCTTTATCCCCTGTATCCAGGAGCGTTTTCGGACACGTCTGGTCACGGAGCCGGCGGAAACAGAGCGGATTTTTGATTTTTTGCAGAAGCATTCTGCAAGAGGGACGGTGCTGAACGGGGAAGGCTTTGTGCTAAAGGAGCAGCAGGAGGAAGGATGAGAGGTTTTTTATGGATGATTTGATAAAGGTAGGAATTATTACAAATACGCACGGACTGCGCGGAGAGGTCAAGGTATTTCCGACGACAGACGACGCGAAGCGTTTTTTGGATCTGGAAGAAATTATTCTGGATACCGGTAAGGAGAAAAAACAGCTTTCCATTGAACGTGTGCGTTTTTTTAAAAATATGGTTATTTTAAAATTCAGGGGCATAGACCAGATCGACGACGTACAGCAGTTTCGTCAGAAGGCACTGCTTGTGACAAGGGAGCAGGCAGTCCCTTTGGGCGAGAATGAATACTTTATTGCAGATTTAATCGGCCTAAGGGCGGTTTCCGACGAAGGAGAGGAGTTAGGCGAGGTGGCGGACGTGCTGCAGTCGGCGGCGAACGACGTTTATGTCATCCGCAAAAAGGGGGCGGCGGATCTGCTGCTCCCGGCAATTCGGGATTGTGTAAAAAAGGTGGATCTAGAGGCCGGGGAGATGACGCTGCATCTTTTGCCGGGCCTGCGGGAGCTCAATCAGAAAAAGGAGAAATGATGCGGTTTTATATACTTACCTTATTTCCGGAGATGGTGATGTCCGGACTTTGCACCAGTATTATCGGGAAAGCGGCAGAAAAAGGGATTTTAGACATTGAGGCGGTCAATATCCGGGATTTTACAAAGGACAGGCATCAGAAGGCAGACGATTACCCATACGGCGGCGGCGCGGGCATGGTGATGCAGGCGCAGCCCATTTATGATGCCTATCAGTCTGTTGCGGCCCGGCTGGGCAGACGTCCGCGGACGGTTTACCTGACCCCGCAGGGGCCTGTATTTACGCAGAGGATGGCAAAGGAGCTTGCAAGGGAGGAGGCGCTGGTCTTTTTGTGCGGCCATTATGAGGGCGTGGACGAGCGCGTACTGGAGGAAATTGTAACGGATCCGGTATCCATCGGCGATTATGTCCTGACGGGGGGCGAGCTTCCGGCGATGGTGATGGTTGACGCCATTTCCCGCATGGTGCCGGGCGTGCTGACAAATGAGGAGTCGGGTGCTTTTGAATCCTTTGAGGGAAATTTGCTGGAATATCCGCAGTACACAAGGCCTGCGGACTGGAATGGAAAAATGGTTCCGGACGTACTGCTGTCGGGCGATCACGGGAGGATCGGGCAATGGCGCAGGGAGCAGTCGATTCTGCGGACGAAGAGGTACCGGCCGGATTTGCTGGAGGGGGCAGAGCTTACGATTAAGGAAAAGGCGGTGTATGGAGTGAATGATTGGTAAAAAGAGAAGCTGTGCGGCGCTTTTTGGTTTGTGCGTCCTGCTTTTTTGCATGCTCGCGTCCTGCCGGAGCGGGTTTTCCGAGCCGGTGGTGAAGGAGGGCGCAGAAAAGGAGGCGCTGACTATTTGGGCATGGGACAAATCGTTTAATATTGCCGCAGCCGAAACGGCCAGAGAGTTTTATCTGAAAAATCATCCGGATGCCGTTATTGACATCGTAACCGTTGCGCAGGACGATATCGTGGCGAAGCTCAATACCCGTTTTGCATCCGGTATTTACGAGGATCTGCCGGACATTGTTTTGATTGAGGATTACCGCATCCCGGGGTATCTGAATACCTATCCGGATGAATTTGCGGAGCTTTCAGACATTGCCGATGCCGATGATTTTGCCTCCTATAAGACCGGGGCAAATCAGATAGACGGCAGTCTGTTCGGCATTCCGTTTGACTGCGGGGTAGCCGCTTTGTTTTACCGGACGGACTATATCCGGCAGGCCGGATACAGCGAAGCGGATATGCGCAATCTGACTTGGGATGAATATGTGGAAATCGGAAAGGCTGTCAGGGAAAAAACCGGTAAATATATGCTGACCCTGAATCCGGGGGATTTGGGGCAGCTGCGGATGATGCTTCAAAGCGCCGGCTTCTGGTATACGGACGCGGAGGGAAATCCGGATATTCTGGACAATGAGGTTTTAAAGGCAGCCATTGCCGCCTATAAAAAAATAGTAGACGCAGGGATTGCCATGTATACGGCAGACTGGGGACAGTTTATCGGGGCTTTTAACGACGGCAGTGTGGCGACGGTCCCGACCGGCTGCTGGATTGCGCCGTCTCTGGAAAACGCGCCCGATCAGAAGGGAAGGTGGGCGGTTGCAGAAATCCCGAGACTGCAGGGGATCGACAGCTCGGTCAACGCCTCTTCGCTGGGCGGCGCCGGTTGGTATGTATTAAAGCATACGGGACACGAAGCAGAGGCGAAAAATTTTCTGAAGGAAACGTTTGCGTCAAATGTGGAGCTGATGGATCGTCTGGCAGAGGAGATTGGTCTGGTAAGCACCTTAAAAAGTGCGTCGTCGGCGCCCAATTACAGCAAGGGAGTCGAATTTTTCGGCGGACAGAGGATTTTTGAGGATTTGCTGCAGTGGGTGGAGGAGGTGCCGACCATAAGCTATGGAGAAGCGACTTACGACATGGAGGATCAAATGGCAGAGGCGCTTCAGAAAATCATAGACGGCATAGATACAGATATTGTACTGGAAAGTACATTTGCAGCGGCAGAAACAGCAAATAAATAAATCGGAGAGGAACAGATGGAAGAATACTGCAGGGTTCTGGTGATTGACGACGAGCTGATAATACGTCAGGGCATCAAGCATATGGCGGACTGGGAAAAGGAAGGCTTTCAGATTGTTGGGGAGGCAGGCGACGGACAGGCGGGCTTAAGGATGATAGAGGAATTTCATCCGCATATTGTGCTGGCCGATATTGTGATGCCTGTACTGGACGGGCTGGAATTTTCCGCCCTGTTAAAGGAACGGTATCCTGAGATCCGCCTGATTATGCTCAGCAGCTACGACAAATTTGAATTTGTCAGGACAGCGCTTTTAAACGGCGCGTCGGATTACATATTAAAGCCGATGCTAAACGCAAAGCTCCTGTTAAAGACCCTTATGGATACGGCGGCCAAAATTCCGGAGGTGCAGTTTCGCTACAGCGGAAGGAGCTCCTTTGAAATGCAGTTTACCCGTTATATGTCCGGCTATCAGGCCAATCCGGATTCAGAGGAGCTGAACAGAAGGCTGCCTCATCCGGTGTACCGCGTTCTGGGCATTCATCTAAAGCTGCTGTCCGAAGAACGGCCCGGGGATATCCGGAAAAAAACAGAGGAGCTTTTTCGGAGCTCTGTGGGCATGCCGATGATTTCTGCTGTTTTAGATGAGTCCGTCCTGTGTATGGTATTCAATTACGAGGAAAAGGACGATGCAAAATGCCGCAAAAAAATACAGGAATTTGCGCTAAAAATGGCGCGGCGTTATCCGAGGGCTTTTCTGGTGTTAAGCTGGGATTATATGGAATTTTCAGATACGCGCCGGATTTTTGAGGATGGGATCCGGCAGCTTTTGACCATGAAATTCTATTTTCCGGGAAAAGGTCTGGCCATTCTGGAGGGACAGCCCATCCGGCAGGAGGCATGCCGGTTTGAGTTTGAAACCTTTTCCAGACATCTGGAAAGCCTGGAGCTCGATCAGGCGGTTTCCATGTGTATGACCTATATTGAGGGACTGGCCAGAGCTTATGAGGAGGAATACAAAATCAAGAATCTGGCCAAAAACCTGCTGTTTAACTATTTTGTCGAGCTTGAGCGGATCGGTGAGGGCGGAGAGGAAATCCGGGATGCGTGCTTTCAGGATATTGACGGTTCAGAGGATGTGGAGGCCTTTTTTGAAGCAATTCGGAAATACGTTCCCAATCAGGCCGGATTCCAAAAGGAGCGGGACAGTCTGGTGAACGGCCATATCGAAGAGATGATCGAATACATCGGGATACATTACATGGAGGATTTAAAGCTCATGGATCTGGCAAGGCAGTTTGGATTCAGCTATTGCTATATTTCCACCTATTTCAAGGAAAATATGGCGGAGGGCTTCAGCGGATATTTAAACAAGCTGCGGATTGGCAAGGCAAAAAGTCTGCTTTTGAATTCTTCACAGACGATTGCGGAGATTGGAAGCGAGGTCGGCTATACGGATCAGAGCTATTTTGGCAGGGTATTTAAAAAGCTCGTGGGCGTAACGCCGGGCAGATACAGAAAAAACAGCGGGAGGCCGAAGCAGTGAAATGGAAAAGGATTGCAAATACCCTGATGTTTCGGCTGGTTTTTACCGCTGCTGCAGGAATATTCTGTCTTTCGGTGGCTATGTACCTGATGAACCAGTCTATTTCGGAGGAGATCTTCGTGGAGGCCTTTTCCGAGTCGCAGCAAAAGATATTCAACCAGATTGATCGGCAGTTTTATCAGTTTTATGAGGATATCTGGAAAATTTCCGGAACGATCTGCGACAGCTCCTCCGTTAAAAGCTATCTGACACAGACAGATATGGCGTCGGTGGACGAATGGCGGAGCATATACTATATGAAGGAGGAGATTGCAGATACCAGGCTTTCGGATTATACCGAGCTGAATGTCGTGCTGGTCAGCACTGCAGGGAAAAGCTATATCTATAACTGGACCGATGCGCTGGCGTCCTCTACGGAGGATATCCTGTCCAATTCCGTGACCAGAAGGGCGGCAGGGACGCCGGGAAAGCTGGTTTGCGAATACCAGGATTTCGGCGCATCCGGTATGGGCAGATCGGATCCGGCGATTGTCATGGCCTGCGCAGTCCATGACGGAGAGGACGTGCTGGGTTATCTGTATATCCTGATAAAGGAGGCGGATTTCCGGGAAATGTACAATCACTTTACCTCTGCGGCCAGTGAGATCGTGGTTTTAAACGGAGACGGAGAGGTGATTTCCTCCAATCAGCCGGATTACCTTACAGCTGGCTCTGCTGCCCAGCTTTGGGTTCGGCAGATTGCCGGGGAAATGGAGGAGCAGGGCTTATACCAGAGGCAGGAAAAAAGAGGAAATGCCGCAGAGCGGATTTTGTATCAGCGTTTACAAAGCAGCAATTACCATTTGGTGGGTATCGTCAATCCCCACGAGGCATTTGCAGAGCGGTACGATATGATACGGATTGTACTCTTTACATTATTTGTCACATGCGCCGTGCTGGCGGCTGTGATTGTATTTGTACGTCAGCAGACAAAGCCCTTAGCCAGCCTGGCGCAGAAGATGCGGAATGTACGCGGCGGGAATCTGGGCGAGTACGTAGAGGTAGAAGGAACAGAGGAAATCCGGGAGCTGACGGAAACGTATAATCAAATGTTAAAGCTTCTGGACGATTCCGTACAAAAGCTGATTGCCACGGAGAAGGAAAAGCGGACGGCGGAAATCCATGCGCTTCAGATGCAGATCAATCCGCATTATATTTATAATACGCTGACGGGCATTAAAATGCTGATCTGGCAGGGGAACACGGAAGTGTCTACAAGGGTCATCGACGCGTTTGTACAGCTTTTGCGCAATACGATTAGCAATACGCAGGAATTTATAACGGTAAAGCAGGAAATTGAAAATTTGAAAAATTATGTCCTGATCAATCAGATGCGCTATGGAGATGCGGTAAAGACCGAATACTATGTGGCCTATCGCTGCGAGGAATGCCTTCTGCCCAAGCTGATTCTGCAGCCCTTTGTGGAAAATGCGTTTTTCCATGCGTTTCCGGAGGGAAAAGGGGGCGTGATTCAGGTGTTTGTGAAAAGAAAGGAGGGCAGTCTGGTATTTCAGATTGCAGATAATGGGGTCGGTATGACGGAAGAACGGCTCAGTCAGGTATGGACACAGGAACAGAGGAGTAAGAAGGAGCATTTGACGGGGATTGGGATTCTAAATGTGGATGACAGGCTGAAGCTTTTGTACGGGGAGGATTACGGAGTTCGGCTTGAAAGTGAAGAGGGGAAGGGGACAAGGGTGACGGTAACCGTTCCGGCGCAGGCCGGGGAGCTTTAAAATCCCTAAAAATCTCTTGCATTTGCAGAAAAATTGTGCTATAGTTTCATAGTTGTATTAATTATGCGATGGTCCTCTGTTACAAAAGCGTATTAAGAACATCGGACAAATCAGGAGGAAATAAAATGAACGCAACAGAAATTATCAAGAGTATCGAAGCAGCACAGATGAAGGCCGAGATTCCGGAGTTCCATGTAGGGGATACGGTAAAGGTGTACGGCAGGATCAAGGAGGGAAACCGCGAAAGGATTCAGGTATTTGAAGGGATCGTATTGAAGAGGCAGGGCGGAAGCAGCCGCGAGACCTTTACGGTACGTAAGTTCTCAAACGGTATCGGCGTAGAGAAGACCTGGCCGTTACACTCTCCGAATGTAGAGAAGATTGAAATTGTCCGCTATGGTAAGGTAAGAAGGGCGAAGCTGTTCTATTTAAGAGGACGTGTCGGAAAGGCTGCAAAGGTCAGAGAAAAAGTAAGATAATCATTGCAGTGGATGCAATAAAGAAGCCGTATCCTGTTTTGGAGGAATCCAGCAGGTACGGCTGTTTTTTACCAGGAGAAAACAATAGAGGCAGACATGAGAAAAAAAAGCGGATTACATTTTGGCAAGGAAAAAAAGAAGGTAAATATACCCATTATAAAAGAGATTTTTGCGTGGATTGTTGAGATTGCCATCGTATTGGGAATCGCATTTGTATTTGTCTATTATATCGGCCTTAGGACCAGCGTGGTAGGACCGTCTATGATGCCGACGCTGGCGAATAAGCAGGAAATTTTAATCAACCGTTTTATTTATCTGATTACGGACCCAAAGCCCAATGATATTATTGTATTTCTGCCGAACGGCAATGAGAAATCCCACTATTATGTCAAGCGCGTGATTGGTACGCCGGGCGATACGGTGCAGATTAAGGACGGCACGGTGTATGTAAATGGCGCTCCGTTTGAGGAAGAGCTGGAAACGGATGCGATTTTGGATACGGAGCTGGCCGGAGAGGAAATCCTTCTGGCGGAGGACGAATATTTTGTACTGGGCGATAACCGCAACAACAGCGAGGACAGCCGCTATGCCAATATCGGCAATGTGAAGAAGCAGCATATTATCGGAAAGGCCTGGTTTGTGGTATCCCCATACGAGGATTTTGGATTTTTGGATTAAAGGAGGGAAATTGTGATGCAGTTTCAGTGGTATCCGGGACACATGACCAAAGCGAAGCGCCAGATGCAGGAAGATATCAAGCTGATTGATTTGATTATAGAGCTGGTGGATGCCAGAGCTCCGCTTTCAAGCCGGAATCCGGACATAGATGAGCTGGGGAAGCAGAAGGCCCGCCTGGTCTTAATGAATAAAGCAGATTTGGCGGATGCGAAAAAAACCGAGGCCTGGAGCGCTTATTTTCAGGACAAGGGCTGTTTTGCCGTATGTATTGACGCCAGGAGCCGGGCAGGCATGAAGGTGATACAGCATACGATTTTAAAGGCCTGTGAGGAAAAGCTAGAGCGCGACCGCAGGAGAGGGATAAAAAACCGGCCTGTGCGCGCGATGGTGGTCGGAATCCCCAACGTAGGCAAATCGACGTTTATCAATACCTATGCCGGGAAGGCCTGCACCAAAACCGGGAATAAGCCGGGCGTTACAAAGGGTAAGCAGTGGATCCGCCTGAATAAAAATGTAGAGCTTTTAGATACGCCGGGAATTCTCTGGCCGAAGTTCGAGGATCAGAGGGTAGGGCTTCATCTGGCGCTGATTGGCTCGATCAAGGACGAGATTTTAAATACGGACGGTCTGGCGCTTGAGCTGATTGGCATTCTGACAGCCTCCTATCCGGGCAGCCTCGCCCTAAGATACGGCATTGAGGAAACCAGGAAGGCCGAAGAGGTGCTTCGCGCAATTGCAGAAGCACGGAACTGCCTGGGCAGGGGAAATGAGCTGGATTACAGCAAGGCAGCAGCGATTATCGTCGATGAATTCCGAAGCGGCAGGACGGGCAGGTTTACGATAGAAATGCCGCCTAAGGAGTAAGGGCAGGAGCGGGTGGAACCTATGAAGGAAAAAAGAATTACAGAAATCAAAGAGGAATTCAAGGCAGCCGGGGATTTGGAGCTGTCTTCTTTTATGGAAGCATACGGGCAGGATACGCGTCCGGGTGTGAGAAAGCTGCTGGAGCAGGCAAAAAAGCGCGTCAGGAAGCTGAAAGAGGAGCAGGAGCGTATCGAAGGGCTGAGGGTGTATGAGGAGCAGTATGAGGCCTTCGGGCATGTCTGCGGAATCGACGAGGTGGGGCGCGGGCCGCTGGCGGGGCCCGTGGTAGCAGGAGCGGTGATTCTTCCGAAGGGCTGCCGGATTCTTTACATCAATGATTCGAAGAAGCTGACGGCCAAAAAAAGAGAAGAGCTGTATGATATCATTATGGAAGAGGCGGTGAGCGTCGGAATCGGCATGGTTTCGCCGCAGAGAATTGACGAGATCAATATTTTGCAGGCAACCTATGAAGCAATGCGCCTGGCTATTCAAAATTTAATCGTAATGCCCGATATATTATTAAACGATGCGGTGACGATTCCGGGCGTTGCAATTCGACAGATACCGATTATTAAGGGAGATGCAAAAAGTATTTCGATCGGCGCGGCAAGCATCGTAGCTAAGGTGACAAGAGACCGGCTGATGGAAAAATACGATTTGCTTCTGCCGGGCTATGGCTTTGCCGCCAACAAAGGCTACGGCTCTGCAGCGCATATCGCGGCAATTCGGGAGAACGGCCCGACGCCAATCCACCGCAGTACGTTTATCAAAAATTTTGTATAGGTGTGCTGGGGGTAGAAAAATCATGCAGATTACGGATATGCTGAACCAATATAACAGAACGCTTGCAAGCGGTACGGAGATTTCCAGCGGGACGCAGGGAATCCGGCAGCTTGCGTCCGCCCTGCAGCAGATGTCTGTGGGAAATGTATTTGAGGGCAGCATCAATCATCTGGAAAACGGCGTGGCTACGCTGGGGCTTCCCGACGGAAAAACGATTCAGGCCAGGCTGGAAAACGGCGTGTCCGTCCGTGTGGGCGAGTCGATGTTTTTTCAGGTGCGCTCCAATAACGGGATGCAGATTGCGATCCGCCCGTTTTCACAGGCAGGAGGACTGAATCCGGCGTTGTTGAACGCATTGAAAGCGGCCAGCCTGCCGGCGGACGGCAGAATGGTTACGATGGTCAACCGTATGATGGAGCAGTCCATGCCGATTGATAAGCAGAGTCTGGTGCAGATGGCGAAGCTGGTTGCCAGATCGGAAGAGCGTCGTGTAGGGAAAGAGTGTTC
>CANDKL010000054.1 GCA_947385255.1 uncultured Roseburia sp.
CGCAATGGATGCTTCATATTCCGACTGCGCCGTATTCCCCTGTGCCACATCCGTATTGTACGTATGCCGGGCATTCAACTGGGAAGACTTTGCCTCCAGCTCGGCTTTCTTAAGCGCAAGCTGCGCCGTATTGCAGGCGTCCTCCAAATCCTGTCGGTATTCGGCCACGCTTTCCGCCGTCAGCTTTAATATGGCGTCTCCTACCTTAGCGGTTTCCCCTACGGCAAGAAAAACCTGTTCTACCTTAAGCCCCGTAGAGGAAGAGCTGCCTGCGGACGCCCCGCTGCCAAACGCATCGCCCTGCCCCTGTGCAGCTTCTGCGCCTGCTAAGGACGGTGCTGTCTGGGTACCGGATTCCAGCTCCTCTAAATCCTCCAAATCCTGTGTTTTGGTCCCTATCGTGACGGAACCGCTCTCTGTAACGCCCACGGTAAGCGTTCCTTTTTTTATCTGCGTTTCTTTATAAAGGACAGATTCCTCCCGGCTTTGCGCCGAAACAAAGCCGCATATTCCAAAAATACCGGCCGCTGCCACAGCCCCTGTGCCGGCCATCCATGCTTTCCAGCTACCTTTCTGTCTCATTCTCATTTCCCCCCGTTTTTATTCCGTCCTTTTTCATATCCGTATTTCCTGCATCCGGAGGCCGTTCGTCTGTGAGTCCTGCATCCGGACGCTGTTCGTCTGTGAACCCTGCATCCGGGCGCCGTTCGTCTGTGGGCCCTGCATCCGGATACCCGGCATCCACTTCCCCTTCTATCACGCAAACGGTATCTGCATCCAGGCCTTCTGTAATCACCGTATAACGCTCGGCCGTTTCGCCAATCGTCACCTGCCTCTCCTCGACCTCGCCGTCCTCGCCATATACCTTCACCATTGCCGACGTCCTGTCAATATCATACAGCGCTTCGGACAAAATATAATCCGCATCCAGAACCTCTCCGTACGAAAATGTCACATAAGCCGATGCTCCTGACGGAATCATACCGTTTTCATTGTCTATAGATACTTCCACCGTATAGGTCACATTGGAAATACTCCTTCCGGAGGTAGCTGCCGATGCAATAGAGCGGATCTCGCCCTCGGTATTTCCCATCCACACGCCCGGAAGACGAACCTTAGCCGTATCCCCTACGGCTATTTTGGCAACGTCCTCCTGAGATACCTCTACGGCCACCGTTAAAGCCTCTGTATCGGAATATCCGGCAAGCATCCTGCCGCTTTGCAGGATATTTCCCGCTTCATACGGCACTTCGGACAATATCCCGTCATACGCGGCCGTCACCACGCCGTCCTCAAGCGCAAGAAGCGCCGCCTGCTCCTCCTTCAGCTGATCCAGATCCTTTTGCGCCGTATCGTATTCGGCTTTTAACGTTGCTTCCGTATTATCGTAGTCCGCCTCGGCATATTCCCCCTGCAGTACAGCCGTATCGTAGGTATTCTGGTTCTGCACCTGCTCCAGGCTGGCCGCATTCACAGCATTTGTATAGGCGCGCTGCAGCGACGTAAGGGAATTTTCCAGCTCTTCCTTGCGGGCCGCGGCTTCGTTTTCGGCCTTTTCACAGGAAGAAACCGCTGTGCGGTACTCCTCCAGGGCTTTTTTTGCCGTCTCCTGCGCCGCCTGTAAATCCGCCTCCGCTTTGTTTAGCGCTTCCTTTTTTTGTGCATATGTCTGATTCATTTCGCAAAGCTCTACGGCCAGATCCGCAGAAATCATACCGTCCGCCGTCTCCGCTGCGCTTTGCCCAAGCTTTGCAATCTGATTTTCCAGTGCAAGTGCTGCCTCGTCACAGGCGCCCTTTACCTTCTGATATTCTTTTTGGGCCTGCTTCTCTGCTTTTTCAGCCTCTTCCGAACTCTTTTTCTTTTCCCGAACGCCCGCGTCCGTTTCATAAACATCCTGATCCAAATTGGTCTGGTATACGGCAATCTGCGCCTGGGCCTCATCTATGGCAGCCTGCGCTTCCGTAATCTGATCCTGCGCTTTATCGTTCGCCGCGTCGTATACCTCCTTCGCAGAGCCGGCCTTAGCCTTTGCCTCTGTTTTGGTATATTCCGCTTCCGCCACCCCGGATGCATAAGCGGTTTTGGCACGTTCCGCAGCCTTTGCGGCCTTTGCAAGCTTTTCTTCATAATAAGAAACGGCCTCCTCCATGCTGTCCAGGCTGAGCCGGTAAATGGCATCCCCCTTTTTCACCTCATCTCCGCTGGCCGCGCAGCTTTCTTCCACGACAAAATCCACTGCCGTCACGTCAAATCCGGCCTCCTGCCGTATGCTTCCCTCTGCCGTCGTACCCTCTCCCAGAAAAGTCAACTGCAAATCACCATGCTCAAGCCTAAGCTCCCAGTACCCGTTCTGTGCCGCATTTGCATCCGCACCCGCCAGACGAACGCATACGGCGCATACAAAAAGTACAACGCTGACGCAGCCGGCCAGAACCGCGTACCGCTTCTTGGACCATTTTATACCCTTACCCTTTCCTGTACCAAAGATCATTTTCATCAGAGCTCCGTTTCTTCTATTGTGATTCCGCCGTGCTGCAAATCACCTGCGGCTTCCATATTATTTATGATAATCTGCTCGGCCTGATCCTGTGCGTCCAGCCGAACCTCCAGTATACTTCCGACGGCAATATCCTCTATTGTCCCCTGTTGGTTTCCCTGCGGCGAGCCCAGAAGGATTTCCGTAGAACCGGTCACCTGAAATGTCACCGTCTCCCCGGAGCTTTCAAAGCCCCTGCCAAACCCGCCGCCTCTGCCGGGCCTGCCGCCCTCGCCATCTGCTCCCGGGCCGCCGTCTGCTCCCGGCCTGCCGCCCTCACCATCCGCTCCCGGCCCGCCGTCTGCGCCGCCTTTACCCGGCCCTCCATTTCCGCTGTCCGGGATATCAATAGGAGACGGCCTCTCAAAAGTCCCCTCCTCTGCAGTAATGGTCTGCTCCGCAATTTCTGTCACGCAAAAAATCCGCATATCCTCCCGAGGCCCCCTGGCATCGGGAGCCAAATTTTCCGTACTTCCCTGCAATACCTCCGCCTCCCGCGCTGTCTCCTCTGCTCCCTGTCCGCATCCCGCCGCAAGTGAAGCCGTCATAGCAGCTGCGCAAAGCCATATGATCCTATTCCGATTCCTTTTTCTCATAACATATCTCCTTTTCCTCTGTCAGAATCCATTCCGAAAAAACATTCCGGCGGCTCCTTTGAATTACCAGTAACTATACGGCGCTGAACTGACCGTAACGTGTCGGTCGTGTGAAAAATCTGTGAAACAATATTTATTGCCCTTTCCCGCAAGTTATGCTATACTCGTATCAATACAAAACACCGGAATACAAGATAAGGAGGAGAATACCCGGCATGAAGCATACACCCAAAGCCCTGACGATTTGTTTTCTGTCCCTTTTCATCCTCCTTTTCGCCGGATGCTCGGACAATGAACCGCCGGATATTCCGCGCACCTCTGACAGCCCTGCCGCAGGCTCCCATTCCTCCGGCACAGCTTCAGACGCTGTACCCTACGACAGCGCGGACAGCTCCGATGCCCCGTCCGATTCCGCTCCCTCAGACACCCCCGTCGCCTCCGACGGTTCCGACAGTTCCGATGCCCCGGATACCCCCGCCCAGGAAGCGCCTGCGGCCCCGCCGCGGGACAATACGCCCAAAGTTTTGGTTCCGGAAGCCTCCGGCAGCACGGTTTATGAAAATGAGCTGGCTTCGATAGACGCCTCCCATACCGACGAAGGCTACGTCATGGTCCGCTATACCGGCAGCAACGAAAAGGTCAAGCTTCGCATTATCGCCCCGGATCAGGAGACGCAGTATATCTACCTCTTATCCGGCGCCGGAGCCTACGAAACCTTTCCTCTCAGCTGCGGCAGCGGCACTTACCAGGTACATATTCTGGAAAATGCAGGCGGCGATATGTATGCCCTGGCCTACTCGACAGACATCAGCGTATCCATTGCGAACGAATTCGGCCCGTTTCTTTACCCGAACCAATACGTAAATTTCACGCCTGATAGCGCAACCGTTGCAAAGGGCAGTGAGCTGGCGCAGGACACCTATTCCGACCTGGAGGTTATTGACAATATTTATCATTACATTATAAGCGAAATTACCTACGACGAGCAAAAGGCTGCCAATGTCAGCTACGGCTATCTCCCTGTCGTCGATGAAACGCTTTCATCCAAAAAGGGAATCTGCTTTGACTATGCAGCCGTTATGAGCGCCATGCTGCGCTCTCAGGGGATTCCGACCAAGCTGGAGGTCGGCTATTCCGGAGACGCCTACCACGCTTGGATCAGCACTTATATCACGGAAATCGGCTGGGTAGACAAAATCATAGAATTTGACGGAACCTCATGGACGCTGATGGATCCCACACTGGCTGCGAACAACGACCGCTCATCTGTCGGGAAATACATCGGGGACGGTTCCAATTATGTCTTAAAATATTCCTATTAAAATGACTCTGCGGCGAAAGCCTTGCAGAGATCCGGAAAGGAGATTGTATGAGCAGGACAAAATTGACGCCTTTTTCAGACATGGAATCCGCTTCCTTTTGTTCACAGATGGCCATTATTTTAAAATCGGGCATTTCATCTATGGAAGGGATTACCATTATGCTTGAGGATGCGCAGCAGGAGGACGAAAAGCTGCTGCTGGGACAGATGCAGGAAACGCTGATTCAAACCGGTTCCCTTTACGAGGCGCTGGCCGGGGCGCATGTCTTTCCCGATTATCTGCTGAACATGGTACAGCTTGGAGAGCAGACCGGTAAGCTGGATGAGGTCATGGGCTCTCTTGCCGCATATTACGAAAAGGAAGCCAATCTGGCGCAGACAATCCGCAATGCCGTCACCTATCCTCTCGTGATGCTTGCAATGATGGTTCTGGTCATTCTGGTTTTGATTACCAAGGTAATGCCGGTATTTAATCAGGTCTTTGAGCAGCTTGGCACAAGGATGACCGGATTTTCCCGCGTCATTTTAAACCTCGGCGTCTTTCTCAACCAGCATGCCGTTGTATTTGGCTGTATCTTGGCAGCTGTTGCAGCGCTTGTGGTTTTCCTTGCAGCATCGAAAAAGGGACAGAAGCTCTTTGCTTCCTTCGCAGATAAATTTGCACACAACGGCGAGCTTTCCGGGAAAATTGCCGCCTACCGCTTTTCAAACGGTATGGCGCTTACCTTAAGCAGCGGTTTAACTCCCGAGGAATGCCTGAATCTGACCGCAGGACTGACCGGGCAGGCTTCCTTTCGCACCAGGCTTGACAAATGCCGCGAAGCGGTTTCGGCCGGCAATGATCTCTGCGAATCTCTTCTGGCACAGGGTATATTCTCCGGAACCTACGCAAAAATGGCTTCCATTGCCTCCCGTACCGGCGTGCTTGACGAAGCCATGCAAAAAATCGCAGCGCAGTACGAGGAGGACATCGACGCTAAAATTTCAAGCATGATCGCAGCGATTGAACCGACCCTTGTCATTCTTCTTTCTGTCATTGTCGGGATCATCCTGCTCTCTGTGATGCTGCCGCTGATGGGAATTATGTCCGGGCTGTAGAATTTTGTCCCTGCCCAAACAATGGAGGTGTGATGTATGACTCACCGTTTTTATAAAAAGCGTTCATCCGCACGAAATCTATTGATTTCCGCCGCACTGTTCGCCGCCGTTATCCTTCTGTTCCAGACTGCGGTATCCTCGCTTTCCACAAGAACCGAAGCAGAAGAGCTGCAGACGCTTCAGGCGGCCGTGACGCGCGGCATCACCTACTGCTATGCCACGGAAGGCACTTATCCGCCGAGCCTTGCCTATTTAAAAGAGCATTATGGTTTAACCTACAATGAAGATAAATATTTCGTTGACTACCAGCCCATGGGCACGAATATCATGCCGGATGTGACGATTATCCGAAGACGGGCTGACAAGGAGGGTTCCCAGTGAAATTGCGTACACAGCACAGACATGTGATTGATCTCATTTTTCCAATAGCCGTATTTTTCGTTTTCGCAGCATCCTCGCTTGCTGTGCTGATGCTTGCCGCCAATATTTACAGCCGGCAGACCGCCGACGCCGACGCCAATTACACCACGCGCATATCCCTTTCCTATGTCAGCGAAAAAATCCGCCAGAACGATACCGGCGGCGGAATTTCTGTCGAGGCCATAGAAGGGCAGGACTGCCTTGCGTTAGAGACCCGCTTAAATGACGTCCTCTACACCACATACATCTATGCGCATGAGGGAATGTTAAAGGAACTGTTTATCCGGAGCGATGCCGAAGCGCATTTACGGGACGGCAAGCCGATTATGGAGGTGAAGAATTTCACCATCGAAGAGCCAAAAGACGGCTTATTCCGTTTTACCTCCGTTGAACCGGACGGGAATACCATGACCTTAATCGCCTCAGAAAGGAGTACGCTATGAATCATTCCTCAGGCAGCCACTCCCGTATGTTTTTAATGGAGCTTATAATCGCCATCTTGTTTTTTTCGCTGGCAAGCGCCGTCTGTCTTCAGATGTTCGCCGCCTCTCGCCAAATGAGCAAAGAAACCACCGAACGGAACATGGCGATGAACCAGGCCGGCAATGCCGCCGAGCTGCTCAAATACGCCCCGTCCCCCCAAAACCCTTTTGAGAACCTCCTGGCGCAGTACCCGTACGCCACAGCAGCTTCCCAAGAGATCGCCGTTTATTTTGATAAAAGCTGGACGCACTGTACGGCTGAACATGCCGCCTATCTCATGCAGATAACCCAATTTGCGGCAGAAGACGATCGGATCCCTTACCGGATTGCAGTCCGGAATGCCGCGGACAGCGAGGCTGCCATTTATTCCCTGGAGCTAAAGCTGCACGCGCCGCTTCAACCCTGATACTTACACGAGGTGTCCGCTTATGAAAAAGAAAAGCTTGCCTGTTACAAATATCGGAACAATCTCACTGATGATGATTTTTATCGTCCTGTGTATGGTGACCTTTGCCGCCCTCTCCCTTTCATCGGCTGCGGGCGACGCGCGCGCGGGACAGAAAATGCAGGCGCATTTAGAAGAATACTATAACGCTTCCAATGAAGCCGAAGCGCTTCTGGCCAAAGCAGACCGCATCTGCGCCGACGCCGCAGGTGTCTCTTTGGATACGGAAGAATTTTACCGTCTGGTTTCGGAGGATGCCAAAGGCTTTGCCGCCGCAGATTTCGCAGACGGCGGGCTGACGCTTTCCTATCAGGTCGATCTGAACGGCAGCCAGGCGCTTTCGGTTCGGCTTTTGATCCGCGCTCCTGAGCAGATACAGGCAGAAGGAGCAGATTCTTATTACAAAATCCTTTCCTGGCAGGTGATTTCCACCGGCTCCTGGGAAGGCGACAATACATTAAAACTCATACAATAATACCAAAAATAAGGAGGCTTGCGTTTATGGATTTAAATGCAATTAGTTTACTGGAAAAAGCGGTCCAGGAGGGGGCCTCAGATGTATTTATCGTAGCCGGACTTCCCGTTTCCATGCGGCT
Organism: uncultured Roseburia sp.; assembly: GCA_947385255.1. GTDB lineage: Bacteria > Bacillota > Clostridia > Lachnospirales > Lachnospiraceae > Roseburia_B. Next base: position 7,499 of record CANDKL010000054.1, read on the forward strand.
GCAGGGTTCTATCGTAAAAATTGGTGAGGAACGGCTGCTGCCGGACGATACGCTTTCTGTCATCTCACAGATTTACGAAATGGCCGGGAACCGCCCTTTAGATACACTCAATAACTGCGGAGACGACGATTTTTCCTTTGCAATCCCCGGACTCTCCAGATTTCGTGTCAGCGCCTATAAGCAGAGAAGCACACTCTCCATTGTTGTCCGGATCATTACCTTCTCGCTTCCGGATCCGAAGCAGCTTGGCATTCCGGATAAAATTATTGACTTTGCAAAATTCCCGAAAGGCCTGGTACTGATTACCGGGGCGGCTGGCAGCGGCAAATCCACCTCGCTCGCCTGTATCATTGATGATATCAACCGGCATTTTGATAAGCATATTATCACCCTTGAGGATCCGCTGGAGTTTCTGCACCGGCACAACCGCAGCATCGTCAGCCAGCGCGAAATCAACGTCGATACGGAAAGCTACGTAACCGCGCTCCGCGCTGCGCTCCGTCAGAGCCCGAACGTAATCCTGCTCGGGGAAATGCGCGATTACGAAACCATCCAGGTGGCTATGACCGCTGCCGAAACAGGACATTTAATTTTCTCGACGCTGCATACGATCGGAGCGGCAAACACCATCGACCGTATTATCGACGTCTTTCCGCCGAACCAGCAGCGCCAGATTGCCGTTCAGCTGTCCATGGTACTACGTGCCGTCGTATCGCAGCAGCTCGTGCCGTCGGTCGACGGAACGATGGTTCCGGCCTTTGAAATTATGACGGTAACGCCCGCTGTACGGAACATGATCCGAGATAATAAGATTCCGCAGCTGGAGGGTATTATTTATTCCTCTGCAAGCGCGGATATGGTTTCCATGGATACCAGCCTGCTGAATTTATACAAGGAAAAAAAGATCACTGCCGAAACAGCGTTGGATTTTGCGACAAATCCGGATATGCTAAAGAAAAGATTATAGAATCTCCGACTCATTCAAAAAACAGGAACGCCCCCGGAAAACCGATACGAACATACCGGATTCTGTGGGGCGGTTCCTGTTTTTTAATTATTTTATGAAGCCTTCACAAAAATCACATTTTTATATTTGCTCAGCACTCCCATCAGGATCATGCCTAAAATTCCGCAGGATATAATTTCTCCAATTCCCACCGTCAGCATAAAATACGGGATGGAGCCTTCGAACCGGTATACGTATGCCAGCACAAACGGAACAATCAGCGTATTCGCCGCAATCGGCGGAAGCGGCGCTGCCCACATATGCTTACGGAGCAGATAGGTTCCCGTTGCTCCAAGCAGCGTTGCAAGGCTGCCAAACACCACATCCAATGGTAAACAGCCCGTCAGAAGGTTGCTCAGGATACACCCTGCCGTAAGTCCCGGAATCGCTGCCGGCGTAAAAAACGGCAATACCGTCAGCGCTTCCGAAAAGCGCACCTGCACGGCATAATTCGCCAGTCCCAAAGCATTCGCCAGCAGGGTCAGAACAACATACAGCGCAGCAATCATGGCTGCCTGAGTGGTTAACAGTACTTTTTTGTCTCTCATAGTCTTTTATCTCCTTTAGTTTTGTTTTACGTCAGGAAGGTTTCGAACTGACGTTGTATTAGTTGGAAAAACCTTGGTTTTACAGGCTTTCCCGAAGATTTATTATATAGGAAAAATGGAAAAAGTCAAGCCCTGACTCAACTTTTGACGGGGGTTTAGGGAAAGGGGGACAGGAACAGATAAAGACAGACAAAATGTAAAAAGAGCCACTTGAAAAACAAGCGGCCCTGATGTATAATCTACTTAGAAAGGCCATCGGACACGAAGTTCCGATTTGCCCTCAGTAAAATTTTAGCTCATTAAAGAAATAAGCGTCCAACTTTCTCAGGGTCGGGATGCTTATTTCTTTTTATAATTGTCTATGTAAGACAGAGCCGCAAAAACAACAAGAAGTAATGTTAAAACTTCCATCACGCTCATGGGCACCACCCTCTTTCGTAAAACTTGAGGGAATCTGTCGAAAACCGCATCCTGCTTTCTGTTCGATAATACAATCCCATTATAACATGGATACGCATGCTCCTCAATCTTAAAATAGAATTTGGCTTATTACCATATTTGTTGAAAAGGATCCGCTGACATTTAAAAAAAGCTGTATCTTGCAATACAATTTTTCCTATGCTATAATGTCCACAGACAAAAAGCAACGACAAGTCCATACGGACAAAAAAGCGAATCCCCGAACCGTATTGCCGTACCGCCCGGAGATTCTTCTTTTCTTTTATCGGAAAAGCCACACGCATATAAAATCAAAAATGAAACAATGGAACGGCAATAAATGAAAGGAAGTTTTTCTATGGATAAAAAAGCAATGTATAAGTTGAGCTACGGTCTGTTTGTACTCACCTCCGCTTTCGAGGGAAAAGACGGCGGCTGTATTATCAACACCGGCATCCAGGTAACCAGTGAACCAAACCGCATCAGCATCGCGGTAAACAAGACAAATTTTACGAGAGAGCTCGTCGAAAAAAGCGGCAGATTCAATCTCTCCATTCTCAGCGAAGCAGCCGGCTTTGATACCTTCCGGCACTTCGGATTTCAGTCCGGTCGTGACGTAGACAAGTTCGCCTCTTACCCGGACTGCAGGCGGAGCGGCAACGGCCTCTACTATATAACCGCCGGAACCAATGCTTATATCAGCGCTGCAGTAGAACAGACTGTAGATCTGGGCAGCCACACGCTGTTCATCGCCTCCGTAGAAGATATGGAGGTGCTTTCCCAGGACCCGTCGGCAACCTACGCCTACTATCAGTCCGAGATCAAACCGAAGCCGGCCATGCAGACATCCTCCGGAAAAACCGCATGGCGCTGCACGGTATGCGGCTATATTTACGAGGGTGAAGCGCTTCCTGCAGATTTCATCTGTCCGCTGTGCAAGCATCCCGCATCCGACTTTGAGAAAATCACCGTCTGAGCAGATCGCGGCACTGTTTCTCAAAACGGAAGCGTTCTTTGCCAAGAGCGAATACCGGATTGCTGACTCAAAGCAGCTTTCATTGCTTTAAGGTGATTACCGTATGAAAAGTGGCGGAGTCATTATCATAATACATCCTCATGTTTCCCTGGTACTGCTTCACCACTTTTTGTATACTTTTGACTCCAAAACCATGTCTGCTTTTATCCTGTTTATGAGAAAATGGAAGGCCGTTTTTATCATACGCAGGTTCGCTTCTGCAGGAATTTATCACGACAATCACAGTAAAAAGCGAGTTTTCCTTCTTTTGAACGGTAAGCTCAATAAAAGCATCGGGGATGCCCCCGGCAGCCTCCACCGCATTATCCAGTAAATTACAGAAGAGGGATGTCTGGTCATTTTGGCTCAAATGCCCAAGCGTATTGGCTCGGATATCGACGTGAAAATGGATTCCCTTTTCATGGCAGCTCCGCTGATAACAGCCAAGAATTGCGTTTAGCATGGCATGATCGCAAACCCGTGAGGCTTCCCTCCAATCAGAGGTATCCATAAGGCTGCGGATATAAGCGCTTATTTGATCCGTTTCGCCCTGTTCATTCAGCAGCTCAATAGATTGCAGGTGTTTCTTCAAATCATGGAGCAAAATACTCTGGTTTTCGTTTAGGGACAGCAGCATAGCGTAATACTCCGCAGTGTCGGCTTCTTTTTGGAGCAGAAGCTGCATTTCCATGAATTCCCGGCTTTTCTTCTGGTGGTACTGGTTGATCCCAAATACCAGCAGGTTCATCAACAGCAGAAATACGGCGCTAATCGTAACCAGAATATCAGCCGGAGGGACAAACGGCGCCATTTCACCAATATATAAAAATGTAAACATCACAAAAACAGACGAAACAGGGATAAGTATCAGCAAAAAACCGGAGCGGCCATACGATTCCCGGTCCTCACTTTTTTGCCGGAACAGATGGGTCAGGATATAAACAGCCATAAAATACAAGCTTTTACTGAGCACGCCATAAAAGAACAGCCCCGTATGCTGCGTTGAAACAAAATGCGGAAAAAATCTGGATACGCCCCCTATAGCGGCCAATTCCGATATCCCCATAATTGCCGTAAGCATAGCCGTATGGAAGAGTACATTTGACCATGTGAGCCAGAACTGCGTGGAAAAAAAGAGCATGTTCATTCCCAGGAAAAGGCTGGCATTCAAATAAGAAAGCCGGAATAAAGAGAAAACGAACATGATGGCATAGAGTACCGTTAAGAACAGCAGCCTTGGCTTTACGGTATGCTTTGGAACAAAGAGATTGGCGGTATATTGCCATACAATGATGGCTTCTACGAAATAGCTGAAAAACAGCAGCAGGGCATGCTCCATAGATCACCTCGTACTTTCCAGATAGAACAAATAAGCATCTTTAAAGGAACTGTATTTTCTGCGCGTCAGATAGGCTGTGAGCTGCCGGTTTGCCAGATGCACCGACGTGCGGTCAAAATCGGCCACATGCTCAAGGTTTATAATAAAGCTGCGGTGGGTCTGGAAAAAACAGTTTTGAGGAAGCAGGTTCAGCCAGTCGTTCATCGTCTTTGTGGAAACAAAATCCTGTGATTTAGTATGTACAATCACTTTTCGCCCCTGCGCTTCTACGGCAATAATCTGCGGCGTAGGAACCGTATGAACCCCTTCTTTTGTTTCAATTGGAATTTTTGCAGTCAGGGTGTTGTAGTAAATAAGGGCGTCTTTCATATTCCGGAACAGACGCTGCCGTTCAATCGGCTTGGAAAGGTAACGGAATACATGAAAGCGCATAGCCTCGTCCAAATATTCGGAATATGCAGTAACTACAAAAATGATACTATCTTTATTTTCTTCTTTAATTCATTTCCAACATGAATTCCATTCAGTCCCGGCATTTCTATATCCAGAAATACGATATCCTTGTCCCCCTGGTCAGCCAATAACGCTTCTCCGCTGGTAAAAAAAGACAGCTCCGGGCATTTGATCCGATTTTGTTCGAAATAGGAGCTGATATAGTTCCGTAATTGATCCAAGATCAGTTTGTCATCATCGCAAATCAAAATACGCATCGGTTCCCCCTCCAGTTTCAACTATAAATAGATATATTTCATTGTATCATAGTCAGAGATTTATTGCAAAAGAATTTTATAAATAGTAATAGAAAATACAAATAGCCTTAAGATAGAAAGCGCTGTAATCCCTTTTATTTATGCCTGAAAAGGAAAATTGACCAATATGGACCAAAATATGTCGTTTCATACCAAACGACTGGAATATTTTGCAAAAGTAGGATATGATGATTTTGTAATGATAAATTTAAGAGAAAGGAGAAAATAGTTATGAGCGACAAGCGTATAACACAATTCGTCGCTAAGGCGCTGAAAACAGCATTGGATTTTGCCTGGGCAGCTTCCGGCAGGGGATGGCGCTTATTTTTCCGTTTGTAATGATCCGGAAGTTTAGCGGGGGGTACCATACAAAAAATTTATGGTCCTGTGTCATCGGGTCGTCCATTCTTCTGCTTCTGTGCATCCATTTATCCATGCATGTGGCGTTTAGTTGGAAAATGGGAGTGATTACAGGTATTTCTGCCGTAAGTCTGGTAGTTTTCAGTCCTGTAGAAAATACAAACCGGGCACTGGATGAAAGCGAAAGAAGAGCTTATAAACGAACAACATTCTTACTATTAATGGGTTTTACAGCGATGGCATTCATACTTTTTATGGAAAAGTATGATAACTACCTTGT